>JBQDHL010000025.1:0-19721 GCA_052093725.1 Jeotgalicoccus sp.
TCCTGAAAAATTGACGCAGGCATTTCACGACAATCCGGACTTGCTTACACCTGATGCTAAAGCAGATTTATATACGGGCGAGTATATGTTCGGCCGTGGAACGATGGACATGAAAATGGGGCTAGCGCTGCACATGCATTTAATTGAACAGGCTGTGCGTGAAGAATGGCCGGTGAATTTACTGCTTGTGACAGTACCGGATGAAGAGGTCAGTTCCCGGGGCATGCTTGCTGCAGTACCGGGGATTCTTGAAATATCTAAAGGAAACAATTTAAATATCAAACTGTTCTTAAACGGGGAACCATCATTCACCCAGCAGCCGCTGGATGATAATCACTACATATATTCAGGCTCAATCGGTAAAATACTGCCGGCGGCATTGTTTTACGGTGTGCCGACTCATGCAGGAGAACCGCTGAGCGGGATTACATCTCATTTTATCGGCTCGTATTTAACTAAGAAAATGGAATACACAGACCGCTTTTTAGAAACATTCGATGGGGAAAAAACACCGCTGCCGGTCTGCCTGCAGGCAAACGATTTAAAGGACAATTATGACGTACAGACATCGCATCACAGCTATGCATTGTATAACGTGTTCACTTTGTCGCAGACAGCAAAAGACGTCATGATGACATTTAAGGAAATTACCGAGGAAGCGATGCACGAATGCCGCACGGATTATGAAGAAATCTGTAAAGCCCATCATATACCAGCGCTGAACTGTATCAGGGTGATGGAATACCACGAAGTGCTTGAGTACTTTATCGATAAATACAGCACAGAAGAAGCAGATGAACTGATCAGAGAAGTAATTGAAAAAAACGGTACAGACGAGCGGAAGATGACGCTGCTGATTGCCGATAAGCTGATGGAATACTGTCAGGAACTGGCACCGGCGACAGTGTTGATGTTTGCGCCGCCGTACATGCCGGCAGTGAATTCGTCGGATGATGGACTGGTAGAAAAGCTGATTGAGGCGACTAAAAGCGAGATGCATGAAAAATATAATTACAATGTGACGAATAAGCATTATTTCAACGGTATATCGGATTTAAGTTATGTGAATTATAACCCGGCAGATGACGGCTGGCAGTCGTTTAAAAATAATGCGCCATTATGGGGACAAACATATACAATACCGTTTGAAGAAATGCAGCAGCTGAGTGCCCCGGTGATGAACATCGGACCGTACGGCAAAGATGCACATAAAATGACCGAACGGCTGCATAAGAAAAATGCGTTTGAGATGATGCCGGCAGTACTTAGGGAAGTTATGAGTGAGTTCTTTCAGATATGATACCTATAGGGGTATTTGACTGACTGTGAATTTCCTAATATAATATACATATTGACTACGAATGAAAAGAGGTATGTATATGACTGTCGAAGAGCAGAAACATGTATACGACAAAGCAGTTATTAACCGTATTAACCGGCTGCAGGGACAAATTAACGGTGCGAAAAAAATGATTGAAGACGGTGAAAACTGCAGAGACGTAGTGACTCAACTCAGTGCAGCAAAGAGTGCACTGAACCGTACGATGAACGTTATCATCAGTGAAAATCTTGTGGAGTGTGTGAAGGAAGCCATGATTAATCCGGATCAGGATGCTGATGAATTAATTAAAGAAGCAGTAGAATTATTAAACAAGAGCAGATAATATATCTGTTCTTATTTTTTTATTATAAAATATACCCACATAGGTATTTGACAAAGATAACTATACTTGCTAATATACCCCCATAGGTATTTGTAAACGAGAGGAAGTTATTATATTGACTAAAATAAATTATCATATGAACGATGCGGATGAACTGATTAACAGAGAAGAGTATCTGCTTGATGTCAGAGAAATATTTGAATATGAAATGGGCCACGTTGGATCAGCAAAACATATTTCTTTAACAGAATTGGAGCAGCGTATGGATGAATTACCGGAAGATAAAACAATCTATACATACTGTAAGAGTGGAAGACGCAGTCAAACAGCAGCGGATTTGTTGATTGCCAACGGTTTTAAGGCAATCAGTCTTGAAGGCGGTTTTTCAGCGTATACAGGAAAGTTTAGGAGTACTGATACTGAAGAAATAATTGCTTCGGTGGATATGAACTCAAATATTGCTGAAGATCGTATTAGAATCGCAGCACATGGATTACAGTGTCCGGGACCGCTGTTAAAAGTTAATGAAGTGATGAGCGGACTTGAAATAGGCAAGCAGATGGAAATAACTGTAACGGACCACGGCTTTTGTACAGATGTTGAAGCATGGGCTAAAAAGCATGGACATGCCGTACTGAAAAATGAAGTATCAGGTGAAAATGTAACTGTTGTTCTTGAAAAGAAAGCACCGGCAGCAGCTGAAGGACACAAGATAGTTGAAACGAAAGACGGTGCGACGATTGTTGTCTTCAGCGGTGATATGGACAAGGCGCTTGCTTCATTCATTATTGCGTCCGGTGCGAGAAGCATGGGCAAAGAAGTAACAATGTTCTTTACGTTCTGGGGGCTGAATATTATTAAGGATCCAAATGCAACCAAAAGAAATAAAAAAGGTCTCGATAAAATGTTCAGCATGATGATGCCGAAGTCAGCTTCAAAACTGCCGATTTCAAAAATGAATATGCTCGGCATGGGTTCTAAAATGATTCAGCATGTTATGAAGAAAAAGAAAGTGGATGCATTATCGGAAATGATTGAAAAAGCGGACAAACTTGGCGTTAAAATGATTGCCTGTACGATGAGTATGGATATTATGGCAGTCGATAAAGAGGAACTTCTATCGAATGTTCAGTTCGGCGGAGTCGGCACATATCTCGGAGATGCAGAAAATGGGAATCTTAACTTATTTATATAAAACAAATTTTAAAAAACTGGAGAGTGTCTTAAATGTATTTCAAACAATTTTATGATGAGAAACTTTCACAAACTTCTTATATGGTAGCGTGTCAGAAGACAAAAGAAGCTATTATTATCGACCCGAAACGTGTACTGGATGAATACGCAGAAACAGCGAATGCTGAAGGTTTTAAAATAACACAAGCGACAGAAACGCATATTCACGCAGATTTTACGTCAGGACTGCGTGATACAGCGCGTAAATTTGGAGCGAAACTGTTCGTGTCGGATGAAGGCGACGAAAACTGGAAGTATCAGAACGTTCCGGAAGATACGGTATTCTTAAAAGAAGGCGACGTTATCAATGTCGGCAATGTTGAATTAAAAGTCATTCATACACCTGGGCATACCCCTGAGAGTATATCATTCGTACTGACTGACCTTGGCGGTGGAAGTACTGAGCCAATGGGAATATTTACAGGTGACTTTATGTTTGTCGGTGATATCGGGCGCCCGGATTTACTTGAAGAAGCAGCGAATATGAAAGGCACGACAGAAGAAGGTGCCAATTCTATGTTCGGTTCACTGCAGAAGATGGCGGATTACCCAGACTTCATGCAGGTATGGCCGGGACACGGTGCCGGAAGTGCATGCGGCAAGTCACTTGGTGCGGTGCCGTTATCAACGCTTGGTTACGAACGCCAGAATAACTGGGTGTTCAAATATGATGACAAAGAGGCATTCATTACCGAGCTGACAAGTGATCAGCCGGAGCCTCCGAATTACTTTGCACATATGAAAAAAGTGAACAAAGAAGGACTGCCGGAATTCAATGTGAGAGAAGTTGAAGTCGCAACGCCTGAAACTTTCCCGGGGCAGGTATTCGACTTAAGAAGCAAAGAAATATTCAAACAAGGCTTTATGAAAGGTTCAATCAACGTAACTTACAACGGGAAATTCCTTCAGTTCGCAGGATGGTATGTCAATTATAATGAGCCGATGACGGTAATCGCCAATCCTGAAGACAGTCAATCAATTCAGGAAGATTTGGCATCAATCGGCTTTGATAATCTGCAGTTAATCGTACCTGCGGACCAGGCAGATAAGTATTTTAATGACTCATACGAAAATATTCCCCCGGAAATACTTGTTCAGAATATAGATGGCATAAACATCTTGGACGTCCGTTCAAGTTCGGAATACAACGGTGGAAATCTTGAAAGTGCGTCACATATTCACTTCGGTAAACTGCAGAATGCAGAGATTCCATTTAGCAAAGAAGATAAAATTTACGTTCACTGTCAATCAGGCGTACGTTCAGCAATCGCAATGAGTGTATTAAAAGCCCAGGGATTCGATGATTTAATTAATGTCGAAAGAGGGTATATGGGCATTAAAGCAGTGATGAACTAATGGATATATCATTTATAGCGGTTATATTCATTATCGGTTTTCTGGGTTCTTACATTTCCGGCATGGTGGGAATAGGCGGTTCGATTATAAAGTATCCGATGCTGCTTTATATTCCGCCTATGCTGGGATTAACTTCTTTTACAGCACATGAAGTAGCGGGAATCAGTGCAGTACAGGTGTTTTTTGCAACGATTGGCGGTGTCTGGGCTTACAGAAACAGCGGTTATCTTAATCTTCGCCTGATTACCTATATGGGAAGCGCGATTCTTTTTGGAAGTCTGCTTGGCGGCTACGGCTCGGGATATCTGTCGGAAGCCCAGGTGAACATTGTCTACGCGGTACTCGCAACAATTGCAGTAATCATGATGTTTATGCCTAAAAAAGAAGTACCGTACTCTCCTGGGGAATCACTGAACTATAATAAGTATCTTGCAGCGGGGCTGGCTTTTGTTACAGGTGCAGCTTCGGGGATTGTCGGTGCAGCAGGTGCATTTATCTTAGTACCGATTATGCTGACCGTTCTTAAGATACCTATGCGGGTAACAATTGCGACAAGTCTTGCTGTGACATTTATCTCATCAATCGGGACAACGACAGGCAAAATTTTAACGGATCAGGTACTGTACGGACCTGCACTGATTATGATCATCGCAAGTCTGATAGCAGCACCTCTTGGTGCCAAGTTCGGACAGAGATTGAATACAAAAATATTGCAGTGGATACTTGCAGTTTTAATTTTAGCAACAGCAATTAAAATATGGATTGAAATCTTACTATAAGGCAGGGATATATATGGCTCATTTAAAAACGGTATGGAACGGAAGTACGAAAGGTTCAGGAACAATTACGGCGGATAAAATGGATACACAGATTGCGATTCCAACTGTGTCCGGAGGCAGCGGTGATGGTGCAAATCCGACTGAACTGCTGGCTGCATCGGCAGCTTCCTGCTATGCGATGACACTGATTGCTTTAACTGCAGCGAGAAACTTACCGGTATTAGGTCTCGCAATGACGACGGATGCAGTGAACTCGAAAGATAAAGGATTAAAAATCGTTCACTACCCTGAAGTCAGTCTGCCTGAGAATGCCACGGAAGAAGAAATTAAATTTGTGGAACGTGCATTTAATACAGCAGATATGGGCTGTCATATTGGTAATCTGCTTAAAAAAGCGGATGCAGAAATTAGGATTGAAGGTAAAATTACGCTGGTATAACGAGGATGCTGTTTTAATAAGGAGTGTTTGAATGTCGAATCAATTAAGACCTTTATTTCATGAACCAGAAAATGAAGACTACTTGATGGCTGCAAAAGCAGCGGCAAAAATGTTTAAAAATACTGCAATTGAAACACCGGAAGGAGTGTACTGGGAAGAAGAACCGTTTTCTCCGGCTGAACCTCATGAAGATACATTTATGGGACAGTTTTCTTTATACAGCGGTTCACCGGGTGTGATTTATTTTCTGACTCAGCTGGCGAGGGCAGCGAAGGATAACAGTTATTTAGAAGATGCTGTTAAAGCGGGGAAATACATTATCAGCAACTGGGATTGCGAAGTTAGAATCCAGCAGTACGGTGGTAATATCGAGCATTCGGAGTGGGGAATGCTGAACGGTGTATCGGGGATTGCTTATGTATTTGGTGAGCTGGCAGAAGTCTCAGGGATGGCGGAATTTGATGAATTTTCCATCCATCTTATTGAAGAAGTTGCTAATGCTGCACGTCAGACAGATAAAGGGATTGTCTGGACAGATGAACCTGCAATTTTCTTTGACTCCGGTATTATATTATTTTTAATTAAAGCGGCAGAAAAATATAATAGAAAAGACTGGCATGAACTCGCTTTAAAGGCAGGCGAAAAAATTCTGAATGATGGCCGGGAACACGATGAACACATGACTTGGCCGACCATCCATCCGGCTTACTTTGGTATTCCTGAAGACAGCATCATGCCGAATTATTTTTACGGCACAGCAGGCGTTGCATATACGATGGCGTCTTTATATGAAAAAAATAAAGATGATAGATATCTTGCAGCAGCTGAAAAAGGTGTAAAATATATTCAATCGATTGCGACAGTGGAGGGGGATAATATTTTATTCCCGCACAGCTTTCCTTATTTAAAAGATGTACATTATCTGGGACTCTGTCACGGTGCAGCAGGTACTATCCGCTTGTTTTACAAGCTGTATAAAGTGACTGGTGAAGCGGAGTATAAAGATTGGACAGAAAAAATCGTTAACGGAATCCTAAATACAGGTGCTCCGGAGCTTCATTCAGACGGCTATTGGAACGTTGCATCACAATGCTGCGGATCTGCTGGAATGAGCAGTGTGTTTATCGGAATGTGGGCAGAGACCGGTGAAGAGAAATATTTAAATTACGCGAAGCGCGTCGGCAAGCAGTTGTTGAGCGAAAGTGTCTATGAAGAAAACACAGGGGCATGCTGGTACCATGCATTCGACAGAACGGACCCTGAACACGTTACTGCTAAAATAGGTTATCTTGACGGTGCTTCAGGTATAGCATCTGAATTAGTTCAGCTCTACCAGGCGGTAATGAATGATTTCGATGTACTGAGACTGCCGGATGATCCGTATCCGAAAACAAAAACTCCTTCAGAAAAATAGCTGAAGGAGTTTTAAATTTACTTAATTATTTACTTTTTAAATTAACAATCGTACGTCCTCTGACCTTGCCCTCGATTATATCATGGAGCGCCTGAGGAAGCTCCTCGAGGCTGACTTCATTAACGACATCTTTGTCGAGTATTTTCGGTTTTAAATCTTTCGCCAGTCGATCCCAAACTTTTACGCGCTGTTCCATCGGATAGAAAACAGAATCTACACCGAGCCAGTGAATACCGCGTCCGATAAACGGCAATACAGTCGTATGGACTTGAATGCCTCCAACCAGCCCGAATGTAGCAAGAGCACCTTCGGGTTTAAGCGTTTTAATAATATACTCTGTTGTTTTCCCGCCGACCGGGTCAATCGCAGCCTGATACTGAGGTTTATGAACGGGCTTTTTATCATCATTAACTACATCATCACGGTGTATAACTTTCTTGGCACCCAGCGATGTTAAATAATCTTTTTCATCCATGCTGCCTGTACTTGCGACGACGTCGTAGCCTAAAGCAGCGAGCATACTGATTGATAAACTTCCCGCACCGCCAGAAGCACCGGCAACGAGTACTTCACCGTTACCCGGCGTAACGCCTGTCTGTTCAAGTTTTGAAATAGAGAGCCCGGCAGTAAATCCGGCAGTACCCAGTTCCATAGATTCTTTTAATGTCAGACCTTCAGGTAACGTCACGACATATTCAGCAGGAATACGTGCGACTTCAGAAAATCCTCCTGAAATCCCAGTACCAATTTTATAACTCGTCGCGATGACTGAATCACCTTTTTTAAACTTGTTATCAGTTGATTCAATTACTACTCCAGCAAGATCAATCCCCGGAATAATCGGGAAGACTTCAGCAATCTGACCTTCCGCCGCGACCATGCCATCTTTATAATTCACGCTGGAATAGTGAACATCAATTAACACGTCACCTTCGGATAAATCATCTATCTTTAAATTTTTAATACTCATTTCTGTGCCTTCATCTGTCTTATCAGCAACTAAAGCTTTGAAAGAATTCATTATGAGCCTCCTATAATATACTTTAATTAACAGTACCCTTAGGTGTGAATGGTAAATCATAAGTTGTAATATAGAATCAAGATTACGTTTATGGGGGAGTAAGCATGAAAGTTATCACAGGTATGGATTCTTTTAAGGGAAGCCTGTCTTCTCTTGAAGCGAATCAGGCGGTTGAAAATGGTATAAAGCGGGTGTTTCCGGATGCAGTTGTCAGTTCATTTGCCATGGCTGACGGTGGTGAAGGCACAGCTGAAACGCTCGTTGACGGTATGAACGGCAGTCTGGTTGAGACGTCTGTAACAGGTCCGCTCGGTTCACCTGTTCAATCTTCATATGGGTTAATTAAAGATGAGCAGCTGGCAATTATAGAAGTCGCATCAGCATGCGGTTTAACATTGCTGGTTAAAGATGAATTGAATCCGCTCGTGACTACTACTTACGGCGTCGGTGAATTAATTAATCATGCATTTAATAATGGTGCCAGAAAGTTCATTATCGGTCTCGGAGGCAGTGCAACGAACGACGGCGGTGTTGGTATGCTTCAGGCGATGGGCTACGAGTTTCTGGATGGTGACGGTAATGAGGTTGTGTTTGGTGGCGGGTCTTTATCGTCTATACATTCTATTAATCAAACAGCTGAAAGCAGAAAGTTTAAAGACTGCGAATTCAGAGCGGCCTGTGATGTGTCCAATATTTTATACGGCGTACAGGGTGCATCATATGTATTCGGCCCACAAAAAGGGGCAGACAGTGACATGCTGAAGGTGCTTGATGCCGGATTGAAACACTATGCAGAATTTACTGCTAAAGAAATGGATATCTATATAAATAATGTTGAAGGCGGCGGTGCGGCCGGGGGACTTGGCGCAGCTTTTCACGGTTATTTAAACGGTCAGCTGGAATCAGGCGTTGAATTGATTATGGATGTCCTCGGAGTGGAAGATGAACTAAAAAATGCAGATTTTGTCATTACCGGAGAGGGACGCATTGATGCACAGACATCGATGGGAAAAGTGCCTGCAGGTATGGCAGGGCTGGCTGGAAAATACAGTATTCCGATTATTGCTGTCGGTGGGAGCCTGACTGAAGATGCTTATGATTTAAATAATCATGGAATAGATGCTTTATTCTCTATCCAGACAGAACCTGTATCTATTGAAGAAGCAATGGATAGTAAACATTCGCGGGCTAATATTGAAAAAACAGTAGAGCAAATTATGAGAACATTGAACCTTAGAACGTAAAAAAAGCTTGGAAACATTAAGTTTCCAAGCTTTTTAAATCTCTAAATACTATTCTGCTGCGTGTTCTTCAGCATAAATTTTACCTAATGCTTCCTGGAATAATTCAACAGGCTGTGCGCCAGAAATTGAATACTTATCATTAACGAGGAAGAAAGGAACGCCTTGTACGCCAAGACTTGATGCCTGTGAAATATCAACATTTACATCTTGTTTATACTGCTCACTCGTCACAACATCACGTACAGCAGCACCGTCTAAACCGACTGATTCTGACAGATGGACAAGTGTATCAGGGTCGTTTAGTACTTCGCCGTTCGTAAAGTGTGCCACGTAAAGGGCTTTAAAGAACTCAGTGCCTTTGCCTTGTTCTCGTGCGTATTGGAACACGCGGTGAGCGTCCATCGTATTTGTTAATTTAGCAGTGTCGTAATTAATTTCTACACCTGCTTTTTCAGCTGTTTCTGTTACTTGTGAAAACATTCCTTCAGCTTGTGCTTCAGGCACGCCTTTCATTTTAGAAAAAGTTTCAGCGTACGTTTCACCCGGAGTATATTCAGCATCCGGCATTAACTGGAAACTCTTATATTCAATTTCAACATCATCTTTATGTTCAAAAGTTTTAAGTGCATTATCTAAATTTGCCTGTCCGATATAACAGAATGGGCATACGAAATCTGACCAGATTGTAATTTTCATTATTTTTTATCCTCTTTCTTTTCGTTGATTGGACCGCAAATACCGGTCTCGAAATCACAGACCATACCTGAACCGCCGAGATCTAAAGTTTCAATCCCTCTAATTTCTTTAGGAACTTCTTTTGAAATGTTTTTCTCATTTTCTTTTACACTCACGATTAAAACTCCTTTCGTGTAAAGCAGAACTTTAACTGTCTATAATTTTAACAGGCAGGGGGTAATAACACGATGAAACTGCTCGTCAGTCATGCACTGCTGCGATTACTTTATCGGGATTGAAGCCAGATATTACTTTGCCGTCGATAATCGTTTGAGGCACTGTGAATTTTCTCGTGCTGCCAATCATTTTGATGATAGAAATAGGATTGATGTCTACACTTACTTCTTTATACGGCACATCTAGAGAATCGAGCAGATCTTTTGCCATCCCGCATACTGGACATGTTGCCGTTGTATATATTTTTACCTGTTTAGCCATAATATTTCCTCTTTCGTTTCCATTAGTTACTTAATTTTAACAGGATAGCTGTTCAATAACGAAAAAACTGCCTGCCGCTCAATGAGCAGCAGGCAGTTTAATATAATTTATCTATCCCACACTCTGTGGGCTTTAACATCGCTTAGGAAGCCATCAAATTCCTGTTCGATATCAGTTACTCCTGCGTCATCTTTTGTGAATGACAGCGAGTCGAATATATTTACTGAATCAGTACCAAAACCGATTGCTTTTTTGTGTTTATAAGCAATTTCAAGGTTTTCAATTGCCGGAGCAGGCAATGGTTTTTCGCCGCTGATGACAATTAATGAGTCAAACAGTACCGCGTGTACTGTATCGAATGTCGCATCCAGTGTTATATCTCCGATGTGATAGATTTTATCAGAAATAAACATCGGCTGAAGTCCCTGTTTTTCAAGTTTCTCTTTAGTTTCTTTCAGCGTTGTTTCTGCAACATCAGGCATTATAATCACACCAACTGTGCGTGTATTAAGCGAGAAGTTTGTATTCACCATACTTAGCGCTGGTGAACTCTTGTCATAAGTTGATTCGTTATTTTCAGGAGGTACTGCTGCACCGACCTGATCTGCAACGTATTCCGTTAAATCGCGGTCGATATTGTTAAAGAGATTCGTAATGGCAAGTTCTCTGATTTCCATATCACATTTTCCAAGCTCAAAACTTACTGCATCGTATAAATGCTGTTTCTCATGTTTTGATAATGAATTTAAGAACATTTTTGCCTGGCTGAAGTGATCTTTAAAGCTGTCGCTTCTTGCCTGGACTTTCCGTCCCTCAACTTTTTCCTGGTAATGTTCATAACCGCCTTCTTCAGGACTTAAAGGTTCAGGCTGATTATCATTCATATGGTTAATATGATGTGCAGTCTTGCCTTTATGAATCGACATCTGTCCGTAGCCGTCACGCTGGTTGTTAGCGAACGGACACAGCGGACGGTTGATTGGCAGCTGGTGGAAGTTTGGACCGCCAAGACGGATTAACTGAGTATCCGTGTATGAGAACAGTCGACCCTGCAACAGCGGGTCATTTGAAAAATCAATGCCGGGTACAACGCTGCCGGGATGGAATGCGACCTGCTCAGTTTCTGCAAAGTAGTTGTCCACGTTCTGGTTCAATGACATCTTGCCGACGATTTGTACCGGCACATCTTCTTCCGGCCATAATTTAGTTGGATCTAAAATATCAAAGTCCATCTTAAATTCGTCTTCTTCTTCGATTATTTGAATGCCCAGTTCAAACTCTGCCGGGATGCCATTTTCAATGTTTTCCCATAAAGTCTGGCGGTTGAAGTCAATGTTTTTACCATTAATCATCTGAGCTTCATCCCATAATACTGAATGCATGCCATCTTTCGGTTTCCAGTGGAATTTAACAAAGTGACTTTTACCTTCAGCATTAACGAGTCTGAATGTATGCACACCGAAACCTTCCATCATGTTGAGGCTTTTAGGAATCGCACGGTCACTCATCAGCCACATTACCATATGGGCACTTTCAGTATTCATCGATACATAATCCCAAAAAGTATTGTGTGCAGAAGCAGCCTGAGGCATTTCATTATGAGGCTCAGGTTTTACTGCGTGGACAAAGTCCGGGAATTTAATTGCATCCTGCATAAAGAAGACCGGCATGTTATTACCCACCAGATCAAAGTTCCCTTCATTTGTATAAAACTTAGTGGCAAAACCGCGTACATCACGTGGAATGTCCATTGAACCGCGACTTCCGGCAACGGTAGAAAATCTTGTGAAAACGGGAGTTTTCTTACCAGGTTCTGTGAGGAATTTAGCTTTTGTATATTTTGCTAACGATTCGTAAACTTCGAATTCACCATGAACACCAAAACCGCGAGCGTGTACAACACGTTCAGGAATTCTTTCGTGGTCGAAATGGGTCATTTTTTCGCGAAAATGAAAATCCTCTATTAAAGTTGGGCCACGTTCACCAACTTTTAATGAAAATTCGTCTTCACTGACAGGTAATCCCTGGTTCGTCGTAAGCGGCGACTTTTTCGTGTTATCAATCGTATCACGCTGATTCAGTTCGTCTTTCTTTCTAGACATTAAAGATCCCCTCCTGAAATTAAATACATATTATAGATACCCGTCCTAAATTTAACTAAGCAAACTCCAAGCAGGAATTATAAATAATTGAGTGTTTTAAATCTGAATGAATAAAAATACAATTTTTAAATTTTATATGTGATAGTATAGTAATATCTTTTTTAATTTATAGAATATTCGGATAAACAAAGGGGCTTGGATTTATGAATAATGATTTAAAGAAGAAAAAGTGGGAGTTTCCTGATACTTATGTCATCGTTTTTGCGGTGCTGCTGATGGCAGTAGCTGCAACATACATAGTGCCTGCTGGAGCTTTTGACAGAGAAAAAGCAGATGGTGTTACAACTATCGTTTCAGGTACATATGAAAATGTGGAATCTACACCAGCTGGGTTTATGGATATATTTATGTCAATTCAGACGGGCATGGTTGAAAGTGCAGGATTAATTTTCTTAGTATTATTTGCGGGCGGGATGTTTGAAGTTATAAACAAATCGGGTGCAATACATGCAGGAATTTATTCGGCAATTGATAGGATGAAGGGGAAAGAATTTCTGCTGATTGCAACAATAATTATATTGTTTGCTCTCGGCGGTGCTGTCGGTGCACTGGCGAACTCTGTTATTCCGTTCGTCGCAATAGGCGTACTGCTTGTTAAGGCATTGAAGCTGGACGCACTTGTTGCAGTGGCAATTACATTTAATGCGGCATTTATCGGTTTCTCTGCAGGGTTTCTTAATCCCTATACAGTAGGTGTAGCACATAATATCGCCGAACTTCCGTTGTTTTCCGGAATGACGTTCAGACTGATTGCATTTGTGCTGCTCGTTGGTGCGACAATCTGGTATACATGGCGTTACTGTAAGAAAATATTAAATGACCCTTCAAGAAGCCTGATTGGAATAGAATCTGCTCAGGATGATGATTTGAACTTTGATGAAAAATTCTCAGGACGTCATAAAATGATTTTACTGTGGACAGCAGCGGCGTTAATGTTCTTCGTATTTGCAGTAGTTAAATTCCAATGGACAACTGATCATATGGCGGCATTTTTTGTTATTATCGGTCTAGTTGCGGGGATAATTGCAGGAATGAATTACAATACAATCGCAATTACATTTTTAGAAGGATGTAAAAACCTGGTCTACGGTGCACTGATTATCGGACTGGCAAGAGCGGTGCTTGTGATTATGGAAAACGGGCAGATACTTGATACACTCGTTAGTGCGTTGTCACAGCCGTTATCAGCACTGCCTCCAGTTGCAACAGCAATAGGAATGTTTATAATGAACTCTTTATTTAACTTCTTTGTACCTTCGGGGAGCGGTCAGGCAGCGATTATGATGCCGATCCAGACACCGCTTGCTGATATGATTGGCATTACGAGACAGGTAAGCGTACTGGCATTTCAGTTCGGTGACGGTTTTTCCAATGTATTATATCCGACTTCAGGACCGTTAATGGCGAGTCTTGCTGTTGCCGGAGTGTCATGGATTAAATGGGCGAAATGGTTCCTGCCGCTGTTTTTAATATGGACAGGTATAGCGCTCGTACTTTTAACAGTCGCGGTTCTCATTAATCTTGGGCCATTTTAGAAGATAGATTACCTGTTCCAAAATAGTTATAATAAAGTATCAGCATAAGGGGGAATTATTTCAGATGGAAATATACAGCTATCATAACGACAAACTGGCAGCATCACCGGAAGAAGTTTTTTCGGTTACAAATGATGATGACCAGCTTAAACAAATCTTCAGTATTCTCAAAGGTATAGAATATAACACGAAAGGCAAACGTTCTAAAGGTACTAAATTCAGAATAACGCTGGGCGTTAGAAATAAGACATATCGTTTTAGAAATGAAATCACAGAATACGTTGAGAACAAGCGAATTGTAATGAAAACCAGATTGAAACAGGGCGTTATAACAACGTTATTTAATGTGGAGCCGGCTGGTGATTACTCAGAGCTCACTGTGAAGTCGACTATAGAGAGCAGCATGGGTGTCAGAGTGTTTGCAATGACAGTAAAACCTGTTGTTAAATCGGTGATGAACAAGGAAATGAAGAAACTTGAAGAAGTAATAACTGCTAAAAATTAAATTAAAGATAAGATAATACAAAAGCTTCCTGTCAAAAAAACGACAGGAAGCTTTTTAATATGAATATTTTACTGTAATTAAGGAATATACAAAGTACAATAGAGTAATTGCTTAGTATCGTGAAAAAGCTTAGAAATAAGAAAAAGTAGAGGGATTTCAGAATGAAAAAGAGACCAAAAGCTAGACCAAAAGCTAAATCAAAGGCTAACCAAAATGCGCCGAGTCACGAAGAGTGGATAGTAAAAGAACATATAGAGGTACTTGAATTTTTATTCAAAGTTATGCCGTCAAAAAGCCGTAATGCTGTTAAAGGTATATTGAAACGCGGTCAGATTGTAGTCAATGACAAACCGACAACACAGTTTGATCAGGCATTGAAGCCGAAGGACCATGTTCAAATACGCACGCGGGTTGCTTCTACAAGCGGGAAATTAAAAGGAGTTAATATACTTCACGAAGATGATGATCTGATTGTCATCGATAAAGAAAGCGGCATTTTATCCATGGGCTCAAAGCAGGAACGTCAAATGACTGCTTACAAACAGCTGATGGAATATGTACAAAGCATTCACACGAATAATCGGGTTTTTATCGTCCATCGTCTGGATCGTGATACTTCGGGTGTAATGATATTTGCACGCAGTAAAATGATTCAGCAGCGCCTGCAAAAGGCATGGACTGAGAGTGTGCAGGAACGTTCATATGTTGCGCTGGTAGAAGGTATCGTACAAAAAGACGGAACGATTACATCATGGCTTACAGAAGACAAAACGTTCATGATGCACTCCAGCCCTAAACCAAATCACGGTCAAAAAGCAATTACGCACTATAAAGTGCTTAAAACGAATCGCAGATTCTCATTATTGAAAGTAAACTTGGAGACCGGACGTAAAAACCAAATCCGTGTACACATGCAGGAACTCGGGCATCCAATCGTTGGAGATAAGAAATACGGTTCTGAAATTAACGCTATTAACAGACTTGGACTGCATGCTAATGCAATTAAATTTACGCATCCAACGAGCGGTAAAGTCATGCGTTTTGAATCTGAAACACCGTCATCATTTACGAGAAGTTTTAAATAGAAACCGGGGTGCCGTATGCAAATTTTCAGAGTACACGAAAATCATAAAATCAGTGTGCAATTTTTAGATAACCGGCGCTTATCTAAACAGGTTTTGGAAATGTATCAGATTATCCGGGTCTGTCTTGGGGAAATGAAAATTATTGAAACGAATACCCGTTATCTTTCTCATCCGATTGTGAAGTCTATTTATAATGAGGGGTATCCTTATATAATTGATGCACATGCTTTGCTTAAAGAGCTGGATAAGGAGCATCAGCGGCGCGGAGGAAAACGCTCAATTGAATTCCGGACAGATCTGGATATGCTCGGTGAGATAGTTGAAGAGCACAAATCCCAATTTAACCCTGATGGAATTCCACCGGTCTTCGTTTACGGTGATGAAAAGTTATACGGTGAAGTAGCTTACGGACGTTATGAACAATTATTATTTGATAAGTGGCGGCTGGATAAAATTTCGCCTCGCTGCAATATAAAATAAAATTCTGTTTGTCAGCGCGAGACCTTGATGCTGTACTTCCAGTTATACGGACAATATAAGTTTATAGCTGTGAAATAGAGGGAACTATTATTGTAAATATACACTAATAAAAGAAATAAAACGTATTCATACTCTGGAGCCGTTTAATTTTAAGGTTATCCATGATAGCATTATTAGTTGTTTATGGCATATTTAACTATGCATCCCTTTGTCGTGCGATTCTATTCGCAATGCACTATTGTCCTGAAACGTCATTCAGGCATTACTATTTATACGTCACCACACGTCACCGTTTTTATTTCAATTTTTTTTATGGAATGCACATGCATTTTCCATCTTTTTTTCTCACAAAAAAGTAAGTATCACAAAGTGATTGATTATCTCTTATTAGAGACCGGCTATATTTTTAGTAGGTCTTTGTATGAGACTTCAAAAGTAAATAAGGAGGAAATTTCATGAGAAACAGAAGATCAACGGTTACGCCTGTCTTCTATATTTCACTTGCTATCGCATTTGTATTTATTTTATGGGGCGCATTTTTTCCGGAAAATCTGGAATCAATATTAGGTACTATTAACAGCTTTATTTCCAATGAATTGGGCTGGGTATATATGCTCGCAATGACGGGCTTCGTTATTTTTGCACTTTATCTGGTTATCAGTCCATATGGAAAAATCCGTCTGGGCAAACAGGATGAGAAACCTCAGTACAGCTATTTCACATGGTTTTCATTCTTATTCACAGCAGGTATGGGTGTCGGACTTGTATTCTACGGTGTAAATGAACCGTTGACACATTTCCACAATCCACCAATAGGAGAAGGCGGTACAGCAGCAGCTCAGCAGGAAGCACTGCAGTACACATTATTCCACTGGGGACTTCATCCGTGGGCAGTCTACGCAGTAGTCGGTCTTGCGCTTGCGTACTTTAACTTCAGACACAACGCGCCGCTCTTAATGAGTGCAGCACTGGCGCCGTTAATCGGTGAAAGATCAAAAGGCTGGATGGGTATAACTGTTGACGTCATCGCTGTATTCGGTACGATCTTTGGTATCGCAACATCGCTTGGGCTTGGTGCCACGCAGATTACAGCAGGACTCAGCTACAGTTTTGAAGCTATAGAGAATAACTTACTGACTCAGATGATAGTCGTTATTATTATTACGATTGCCTTTATCGCATCAGCAGCAACAGGTGTTAACAAAGGGATTCGCTACTTAAGTATGGGTAACGTTGTTATTGCAATTGCATTAATGGTTTTCGTATTTGTATTTGGTTCTTCAGTGTTAATGATTGAATCATTTATGACTAACTTAGGTAACTACCTGCAGAACCTGGTAAGCATGACGTTTAACATGAACTCATTTGTCGGTGACAGAGGATTCTTAAACGACTGGACATTATTCTACTGGGCTTGGTGGATTGGTTGGGCTGCATTCGTCGGGAGCTTTATTGCACGTGTATCCCGAGGCAGAACTATCCGTGAATTCATTATCGGTGTAATGGGTGTTCCGGTATTATTCAGTGCTATCTGGTTTGCAATCTTTGGGGTTGCAGGTATTGAAGCCGACAATATTCTTGGCGGCGGATTATATAGCCTGATAGAAACACAGGGGAATGAAGTAGCACTATTCGCATTCCTTGAAAACTATCCTGCAGCACCGCTCATTATGGGTATTGCGATATTACTGATAGCATCGTTCTTCGTCACTTCAGCAGACAGCGGTACTTTCGTCCTCAGTATGCTGACAACTGGTGGATCATTAAATCCTCCGCTTAAAATTAAATTAGTATGGGGCGGTATTTTAGCTGGAACAGCAATGGTATTACTTGCCTCAGGCGGTTTGAATGCACTGCAGATGGCTATGCTGATTGCGGCACTCCCGTTCACGTTCATAGTGATTATGCTCGCCATCTCGCTGTTTAAAGCACTGCGCAGTGAGCACGGCATTATACAGCTGGAGAAACAGCAGCTGTTTTATGAATCAGGTTACAGAGAAGAAACGCAAAAAGAATTGGAAGAAAAACGCGAAGCGTTTGAAGAAACACTTCCTGATGAACAGCCGCCGGAAGTTGAAACAGAAGGCAGCGAAGATAAATAGAATGATTTAAAAACGGATGCCGGATTTACCGGCATCCGTTTTTTTATGATTACATTCCGGTGAAAATGGGCAAATACATGTATATGAATTTTTAGGAGGACATTGTTTTGAGAACAGCAGCAGAAATTGAAATGACACCTCTGAAGCATTCCGATGACGGCATGATACCGAATCATCCATTTTATCCTTTGATGCATTATAGAAACGTGATAGAAAAAAATGACGATACAGCAAAAATATTAAGTGATAACAATTGGCTGGGTATATGGAAAGGCGGCGTAGCGTCTTATCATCACTATCACAGCATCACGCACGAAGTAATTGTTGTCGACAGCGGTACAGCAACGCTGCATCTCGGCGGCGAAGAAGGTACAAAAGTTAAAGTCGAAGTTGGAGACGTCGCGGTTATCCCAGCAGGATTCGGTCATAAGAATATTGACAGCAGCCCGGACTTTGCAGTTTACGGAGCGTACCCTGACGGCAAAGAATATGACTTCTGCTACGGTAAAAAAGAAGAACGCGAAGAAAAACTTAAAAATATAAGAAATGTACCTATGCCTGATAAAGATCCGGTATTTGGTGCTGACGGTCCTTTGTTTAAATATTGGAAAGACGAATAGAGTGTCTTAAATATAAAGAGGAGTGTAATGAACATGGGGATATTTGATTTTCTGAAACAAGATGACGACAACAATGAAGCAGGCGGTAAGTCGCTGGAGCCTTATACGGAATTGTCCACGGGTCTAGATGACTTTCAAAACCCTACATGGGGACAGGTAGAAAGTGCAGTAAAAGATGTCATAGAAGAAGAAGACAGCTTTGCGACGCTGGCATTTCACAACAGAGGACTCGAAGTAGATACCCTGCAGTGTATTAAATTTGAAGAAGGTTACACTATAGAAGCATTGCCGGCACAGGACTCAGAAGACTTTGGTACAATTTACCACCTCGACGGATTAAGTTATGAAGAAACTGTAAAACGATTTGAAGAATTTTATGAAACACAGAAAGTTTCAGGATATAAAGAATTTTCACAAGATAGTTTTGAATAAAAAAGAAGGAAGCAGTTTTCTGCTTCCTTCTTAATGTAAATTCTATACAATACCCTGCATTCTTAAAATTATTTCAGAAATAATTGCGGATCCAAGGTAAGTTCCCAGTAAGACAAGCATTCCTATAATAATAGTTTTCCAGCCCATCTTCGCAAAGTCAGCCCAGGAATTACCAATAGATATACCTGCATAGGCAAGGATTGGTGTTGTCAGCGACAGAAGATTAACTTCAGATGTCCATTCAGAAATTTTTTCAGCGCCAGGCACTCCGGGAATAGTGATAAGAAAAGCGAGTATCCCTATGTACGCTATAGCAGGCAGCTTGAAGGGAAGTATTTCATGAATGACCATGCCGATTAGAACGATGACCATTAAACTGATAATACCGGGTAAAGCTGCCAGCGGCATCACTTCATAGCCGATAAAGTTACCGAGCAGTGTCATTGCGGCAACTAAGGAAAGTGTTAAGGTCCAATC
>JBQDHL010000026.1:0-19698 GCA_052093725.1 Jeotgalicoccus sp.
ATTAAATAAGATAACCGGAGGTTGTACAATGACATTGAAAAAGAAACTTACTACATCAGAAAAAGAAGAATTACTTAATGCTTTGGAATCCCGCTTTAATACTCACAAAGAGCGTCACGAAAACAGCTCATTTGAAGATATTGCAGCTAAGTTAAATGATAAACAGCTTACTGTTCTTCACAATATGGAATCGACTGAAGGCGAACCTGATGTTATCGATTTAAATGGCAGCCTTTATTTTGTCGACTGTTCAAAAGAAAGCCCTAAAGGCCGTCGCAGTATTTGTTATGACCGAGCTGCACTTGAAGCGAGAAAGAAATATAAACCTGAAAACTCGGCTGTTGATTTAGCCAATGAAATTGGTATCGATATGCTGACTGAAGAAGATTACAGACACTTGCAGCAGTTCGGCGACTTCGATCCCAAGTCATCAAGTTGGGTCGATACACCATCGGATATTAGAAGTCTCGGCGGTGCATTATTCTGTGACAAACGCTACAACACAGTATTCCTGTATCATAACGGTGCCGATTCATATTACGGTGCCCGTGGTTTCAGAGGAAAGTTAAAAATATAAAAAGACGGCAGCTGCCGTCTTTTTATTTTCCATCAATATATTCTTTTATAACCACTGCCTGATTATGCTCAGTATCTTTTGCCGCATATAATAATGTGACGTTGTGACCATCCGCATCTTTTTTAATTTGATCAACCAGTTCTTTGTGATCTTTTAATTCTTTTTTATATTTTTTTTGAACTCTGCCCACTTATCAGCGTCATGGTCAAACCATTTTCTTAAATCAGTTGACGGTGCAATATCTTTGTACCACTCATCGTGCTCTAAATCTTCTTTCCTTATACCGCGCGGCCAGACACCATCCACCAAAATACGTTTGCCATCCTGTTCTGATACGTCTTCATATACTCTTTTTAATTTCAACACAGTATCATCTCCGAATAATATATTATATTATTCTTTACCCTTGTTCTTTCGTTTCATTCATTACTTCTTCTCTTGTTTTATTTAAAATCATATAATCCAATTCTTCTTTAGACATTGATTTTAATGTTTTATATTTTGTCGCAAGGAATAGTAATCCGAGTATTGTCCAACCAAGCAGTGCATAGTATGACGGTGCTGTCAGTGCTGCCGGTGAACTTGGGAATAACAGCAGTACTAGAAATACTAGAGAAATAATGACACCGAGTGTCCCAAATATTACATATACTATGTTTCTATGTTCTCTAGCACTGAAAAACTTAACTGACACCGCACTTGTTGCAAGAAATGCAACAGACACGCCGACAGATGACATATCTACTATCCAGTTCAATGCAGTTCTGCCAAGCCACGGTGCAATCAGACATACCAGCAGGACGAAGAGTACTGCATAATGCGGTGTTTTATTCTTCTTATGAACTTTAGCAAATATAGTCGGTACAAAGTTCGCACGGCCCATTGCAAAAATTAGTCTCGAAGAAGACATATAGAAACCATTAAGTCCGGTAAAGACACCAAATGAAATCGAAAATGCCAAGAATACCATTCCGACAGTTCCCATCGATGACTGAATCACAGAACCCGTCACCCATACTGCCCCGTCCATAGAGTTCTGGTCCGGATAAATCCATGCTGTTACTAAAATCATTGCTACGTACGTTAAAATAGACGCAATAATACCAAAAACAATGAGTTTAAATGTTTTATCAGGACTGAATTTAAATTCCTCAGCTGCCTGTGGGATATTGTCGAACCCGACATACATCCACGGTGCTATCGCAACGATTAAAATAATTGATGTCCAGATACCCGCTTCTTCATTAAACAGCGGTTCTGCGTTCAGCAATGAAAACTCTCCTGTGAAAAATGATACGAGGAATAATCCTGCTACCACAAACGCCATGAACAAACAAAATATAAACTGCAGATTTCCAGATAAACCTGACCCCTTCATGCTGATTAAGGCGAATATTATAAGTATTGCAGAAGACAGTATAACTTCCATGATGTAGACGTCCCATCCTGCGATGGTATATAAGTATCCGACTTCTAAAAAGTCCGGAAGCACAAATTTAAACAACAGACTGAATGCACTGGCATTCAGTGCGACCACACATATATAACCTAAAACTAAAAACCATGCCGCGATAAATGCACTGAACTTGCCGAATCCTGCGTATGTAAATGCAAATTCTCCGCCGGATACTGGAAACTTAGCCGTCAAAGCACCGTATCCTACAGCGATAATCAGCATCAGTAATCCCCCGATAGTAATACCGAGTGTCGCCCCGAGTGTTCCTGATGACATCAGCCAGTCCCCTGGTAAAATAAATGCGCCCCAGCCGATGGATGATCCGTAAGCAATTGCCCATATAAATCGTTTCGACATCGTATTATCAAGTTCTGTTCTCGTCTGATTATCAGCAGACATAACTACAACTCCCAATTTTTTTATTTATTCTTGTGAATAAGTATCGCATAGTGAAAGTTCAACTGCTAGTCCTTTGCAAGTACAACTGGATGTTCTGAAACGATAGTATCACCCTTGTGAAGTTCTATTTTAATACCCGATTCTGTATCTATTTCAATATCCGTACTGGATAAACTTACTGCACCCATACCACCCGGGTTCATATATATATCGTCTTCTGAATTCAAACGTCTGACAGGTAATTCTTTTGTTAAGAGACTGTAAGTGCCCGCTTCCAGATGTTCTCCAACAGTATGAATACCAGCAGGAATCATTATTTCGTACTTTTCTTCCGATGGTATTAGATCTATGTCCCCTCGTTTTGTAACGTAGTCAATACGATAGCCTTCCTGCAGTTCCAAGACAACTTCAGTATTAAAATAGTTTAATGCTGTTTCAAGTAACCTATCTCCATTTTCATCATAGACAACGATTGATGACGCTTCTTCTGTCTTTGCACTGTAGCGGCCCGGTTCGATATCTTCTCCTGTCACATATTCACCTGGAGACAGTAGTACCTCTGTTCCCCCGTCACTTTGGCCTTCAAACACTGTGTCACTGTTCAAAAAAGCATAACGAGATTCCAGCCCTTCTGTTTTTAAAAGATTTTCTTCTTCATATAATTCAACAGCTTCTTCATCTGGAGTTATTTTTTCACCATCATACGATTCGCTCATAATACCGTTAAAACTGCAGCCCATTAACATGAGGACAGAGAGAGACAAGACGCTAAACTGTTTCATAACTTCTCTCCCCTTTATAAATACGCAGATAATGTTCATGCGTACCTAATGCTCCGATTGACACTTCAGCAGAACTGAATTTCTTTAAGGTGCTCATCAGCTTAAACACTTCTTCTTCCTTCATATTACTGGCAGGAATACATATACGATCTCCTGCCAAATACAATGTACCTTTTTCTAGCGGTCCGATGTATTTTAAATTGTCTTCTAAAATATAGCCTTTAACGTACTCGCTGTGAGATTCATCCCGAATGTACGTGTAATATATACTCTGTTCATTTAAAAAATAAATCTGATCTGCATAATCATCCAAATTTTCCAGAAGATGGGATGCTACAATAATAATCTTCCCGTCCTCTTTTATTTCCTGCAGCACCGAACTTACCAATTCAACGTTCACCGGATCAAGCCCGTTCATTATTTCATCCATAAACATTATCTTCGTATCTGCGGCAATCATCATGGCAAAACATAGTCGCTGCCTCATACCGAGAGAATAAGTTTTTACCTTATTTCTCACGTAATCTGTCATGTTCAATCTCCGGATTACTTCGTCTATATTGCCGCTTTTAGGATTCCAGATATCACGGTACATTTCTATATGTTCAACGCCTGAAAAATCTTCATACAGCTCCGCCTGATCCGGAAAAAATGTAATTTTTTTATGCAGTGCTTTAACATCTTTTGTCGTATTTTTATAGGTGGTGCCATCGATCAAAATCTCTCCTGTATTAATTGGAATAAAACGTATAAGTGCATTAAATAAGGTTGTTTTCCCTGTACCATTTGGAGCAACCAGACCGATAATTGTCTTATCCGGAATATTAAAATTAATATTTTTCAGCACTGTTTTAGTCCCGTAATTTATCGTTAAATTTTTGACTTCTAATGACATTAATTCCTTCTCCTTTCGAGCTTGCCTATTCGTGTCGGTATCAGTTTGAAAATAAAGTGAAACACGATTTCGACGATTATATATAATACTGCAATACTAATAATCAGCTTAGTGACCGTGACATTTTTTAATGACTCCCATGCCCCTTCCAATACAGGTACAATCTGCAGATACAGGAATGGATTCCAACTTGCAGCAGGTCCAGTAAGCGCGAAGACATACGGCAGGTAAAACACTGCCGTTACTATAGTAATTGTCAGGTAGATATTTCTGAATATCCACGACAGCCCTGTCGATAATTTGACGATAATATAACTCAATGCCATCGTCAGAAGTAACGCTAATATAACGTACTGCATTATACTGATATACACCGTCTCTGCCCCGCTGTACAGCGGTACAGGATAATTAAGCGTTCCACTATCTGTAAAGAGAGTACTGAGTAAATATGAAACGCAGATACCAGCCAGTGTAATAACCCATATCAGCCCCCAGCTGATAAATGTCCTCTGCCTCCATTGATGCGCCCAGGAATAAGGTATTCCCTGGGAAATACTCCAGTTGAATTCCTGGTCTTTTGAAAACCGGTCAGCACCGAAAATCGCTGCAATTATAAATATAAATATCCCAGAGATAATATTCACTAAATTAAACAGTACAAGTGACGGTGACAGCGGATTCCAGTCAATATCAACATTATTCTCTTTCAGATATGTTAAAAACTTTAAATCATTTTCTATCTTAGATTTTTCCGGCATAAATGACAGCAGCAGCTCTTGAGATTCAAAGTCATCAGCTTCATAAAAGAACAGTCTGTTTTCAGCAAGTTCCAGCCCCTGATCCACATAATCGCTGACTACATTCTCAAGTCCTGACACAGTATTTCCTTCCTGTTCACTTAAAATATAACGTTGCATGCCGATTATGCTTTGCTGACGGGCAAGTTTATCGTATACTTCCTGGCCTGTTGCTGAGTCAAAATGATTTTGAGGTATCGCATGAAAAATTTGCTGAGTATCTTCATATTCACTTCTCAGTTCCTCCAGTGGAAGTACAAGAGAACGATCCTGATAAAACGCTGAATAGCTCGCGAGGAACAGAAACAGTGATACTAAAAGTATTCTCACTTTCCAGTCTCTTATAATTTTAAGAAAATCCCATTTAAATAACTTCATTTAGCCCACCTGCCTGACGAATTTCTGACGGGTTACAAGGCCTGCAAGAATTCCGAGTATAATTTCTATAATAATAATCGTTATAATCAGAACAATGAGGGCAGTATCAAATGTGAAATTATTTGATAGCGTTAAAAAGTTCTGACGGCCACTTAAAATATTTCCAAACTCAAAGTAGTTTTGAGGGAATATATGAGCGCCGATTCCTAAGAACTTGTCTTCACCGCCGCCGCTGTATAAGCGGTTAAATGCGATGATGGAAAATCCTGCAATCATCACGATAACGTCATGCCTGAATACTAATGACAGCACAGCATTTAAACGGATAAACAGATAGAGCAGAATCACAGTTAAAATTAGTGACTGCACAATAAAGTCAATAACAGGTGTCGTAGAGAAATTTTCTTCAGCAGCCCTGTAATCATCGTTATAAGCATAATGAGTATTTAACAGAGACAGATCACCAAATCCGTAAAGCAGTGAGATAAGCAGGAAGAACACCGTGAGTAAGAGAGTAATACCAGTCATAATAATGATAAACATCGACACAGACTGATAGAATATGTATTTTCTCCATCCGAGCGGCTGTCCTGCTTTTAAAGTGTGATGCTTCCGGTCATCAACCAGGACTTCACTCGCAACAAATATAGTGATAAATAGTATAAGCAGCGGTCCGTAAGTTAAGAAAAAGGAATACAGCTGCTGAAGTCCTGTTTTACCGTTAAATTCATGGGTCGTCGGATTATCTATGTCAGATAATGTAAGTAAATTACTGTTAATAATTGCCCTTTCAAAGTCCATTTCTAAAAATTGCCCGTCATGTTTTCGCTCCAAGTAATCGTTTAAGGCGTCAACTGTAAATACGGGAACATAATTTTTACTTTTTACTTCCAACAGCCTTGATATATCGCCTTTTTTCCAGGCGTCATAGAACATGAGATTATTTTCATAATCATATTTAGCCGTACTGTATGTATCGATACCAGTAAAACTGTTTACAGCAATATCCCCCGAATCCAGTCTGGATTCTTTCATGCCGTATGCCGCTTCCGTTTCAAGAGCGAGTTCATCTATATCAATGGTCAGCGGATTATTAACGTTTGGCAAATATAAAAATGAGTATAATATGATACCGAGAAATGCCAGCAGAAATATTAATCTGTTCTTTTTATTACGGTATATTTTTTTAAACGTTTCTAAAAACACGATTTTAAACATTGCCCATCCCCATCTTCAATTTATTCTTACATATTTATACCCATTATAGAAAACGCTTCCATAATTTACAAACTATTTTAAAATTTCACTCTTGTATATCATTAAGAAATATACTAGTCTTAACATACTTATTTACAGTCAGGAGATACAATATGCTTACTGCATTTCTGCATGGTTTTATTCTGTCGGCAGGATTAATACTGCCGCCCGGCGCTCAAAATGTTTTTTTAATTAACCAGGGCGCCAATCATAAAAAGTTCACTCACGCGCTGCCTGCTGTAATAACTGCGGGTCTCAGCGATACCTTGCTGATTATCCTTTCTGTTGCCGGGGTTTCCCTAATCATTTTATCTGTCCCTGCATTGCAGCTGGGAATGTATATTATCGGCTTTTTATTCTTAACTTACATGGCAATATCACTGTGGTTTTCAAAACCCGATACTGCAGAGGCTCCTGTAAAACTTACACCGTATAAACAGATTGCTTACGCGCTGTCAGTATCTTTATTAAATCCTCACGCTATACTCGATACCGCAGGTATTATCGGCACTAATTCAACTGCTTATACAGGCAGTGCCCTCGTCGTATTTACCTTGTCCTGTATCGCCGTATCATGGCTTGCATTCATTATTCTGGTGCTCTTCGGCAGAATAATAGGTAAATTCGACAGTAAAGGTAAAATTACGGTATACATAAATAAAGTATCTGCCGTAGTAATATTTATTATCGCTTGTGTTCTTTTTATTAATATTATTAAAATGATTTAAGTTATGGAGGATTATTTATGACGAATATCCCGAATATAGGAAAAACCGCTGCAAATGCTCTGTCTAGTATTGGAATAACTGAACTCGAACATCTTAAACGAATTGACGAAAATAATCTTTTAAAAATTCATGGGGTCGGTCCTAAGGCAGCGAATATTCTTAAACAGGCCTTGACGGATTCTAATTTAAAATTTAAACAAGTTGAACCACTGCCTTATTCACCAGACTTTGCAGTTCTCGGTAGTCTCGGGTGCAATAACGCACCTAAGCGAGAAGTGATACGCGATTTTATTATCGCCAGCTACAAGAAGGATCTACAAGCTGTTTCAGACTTATGCAGTGAAGACTTTAATACGCATATTCCTCTAGTTGATAAAAATATCAGCGCTCTCGAAATCATTACTATTATTACTCACGGCAAAGAAGGTGCGGCAGAAATAATTGCTGTTACTGCAGATGATAAAAGGTACCTCTTTGCATATTTTATCAATTTCGAAAATCATAAAAAAAATGCGAAAATCAAAAATGTGAGTACCTATTCGAAATAAACGAGTTATCGAAGACATAATCAGGGTAAATATAAATATCAATTTTTATGAGGAAAGAGGACGCAGAATGAAAACTCTTATGAGATACATACTTGCTGCCGTTTTTGGCGTTGCAGGTGTTGCACACTTTACGCGAACAGAAGGTTTTTCTAATATCGTTCCGCACTATTTACCGTTTAAAGATTTTATCGTTAAAGCAAGCGGTCTGGCAGAATTGATTATCAGTTTACTTTTATTAATCAAACGTCCGGGAAATTTCCTGAAAAATGCTATAAACAGTTTCCTGGTCCTCGTGCTTCCAGCCAATATTTATATGGCCCAAAAAGCTTTACCGCTCGGCAATATCGATGTACCAAAACCCTTGCTTTGGGCCAGAGTACCGTTACAGTTCGTCCTCATTAAAATTGTAAATAAATTATAAAGAGGTAGTTTAATATGCAGACTTCGTATCATATGAAAGATAGTAATTTATACCAAAAAGTAATCACACAAATCGACAGCAGTCCTGACAATATTTTCGTGTACTTGGGAACAACAGAAGGGATTCAGCAGTGGTTTCCTGAACTGTCATTCAAAGGAACGGAACGCCTGCTTTTTGATCTAGGAAATGATGAATTTGAAAATATGGAAGTTTTTCGTTACGAAAGCCCGAAGTTCATTCATTTTGAATGGGCTGAAGGTGAAGTAGAAATTTTGCTTGAAGGTGATGAAGACAAGACGCAGCTTGTGCTTAATGAACGGCTGCCTGCAGCTTTTGAAAATGCAGCACGTGATTTTTCGGGCTGGCAGTTCAAAGTGGAAAGTATTAAGAATATCGCAGAGCACGGAGAACCTGTGGAAATAGATAAACAGCATTTTGAATCTGTCCAAAAAGATATTGAAAAAAACTTAAACTTATAATAAAAAGGATAATGACCTCGTCATTATCCTTTTTTACTGTACAGTTTCTTTATCTTCTTTTTTAGATATGTTCATTACTATAACACCAAGAATAATTACGCATAATCCGAAAATATTCACCGCTGACAGATGTTCATTAAATATAAATACACCGATAAGTCCCGCACCGGCAGTACCTAATCCTGCCCACACACTGTAAGCGATACTCAGCGGAATTGTTTTAAGTGCTCCGATTAAAAATGTAAATGACATCCCGAAACAGATAAACATAATGACAGTCGGTGTAGCATTAGTGAATCCGTTCGATAAATTCAGCATTGTGGTTCCAGTGACTTCAAAAACAATTGCACCCATTAAAAATAATGCAGCTCGCATTACAATCCTCCTATATTCTCATTAAAATAAGTCCGATAATTAAAATTATAATTCCAATAACAGTCGCTGGCCTGATTTCTTCTTTAAATATCGCAAAACCGATTATCGCAGTGAGCATCGTGCCCACACCGCTCCAGGCTGCATATGCAAAACTCAACGGCAGTGTTAATAGTGCCAGTGACAGCATATAGAATGCTAGCGCATAACCGGCGAGTATTCCTATAATTGCTTTTTTAGAATTATTAACTGCGGTGACTTTCATCATACTTGAACCAAAAACTTCAGATACGATTGCACCTGCTAAATATACAAGTCCCAAATAATTCACCTCTTAAAATTTAAAAACACATTCCAAAGTTCAGAATGTGTTTTTACTTTAATCCTGTTTCTCTAATATACCATCTGTCATTTTATAAACCGCATCACAATACTCTGTTAATCGTTCATCATGAGTAACGATAATACATGTCTTCATACGCTGTTCTGTTTCTTCTTTTAAAATCTGCATTACTTTTAATGCATTTTCTGTATCTAAAGATGCTGTTGGTTCATCTGCCAGTATAATGCTTGGATTCGTATATAATGATTTCGCAATAGCGACACGCTGTTTTTGACCGCCTGATAGCTCACTTGGCAGCTGGTTTCGTACTTTAGTTAAGGACAGCTTTTCAAATAGTTCATCCAGTTCACTATCAGCCATTACATCTTTTTTTGATTTTTTAAGGAGCTGAAACTGCTGTTTAACAGAAAGAAAAGGTACCAGGTTACTCGCCTGTAAGATAAATCCAATTTCATTCAACCTCAAGTTAGAGAGTTCTTTACTCTTCATGCCTGAAATACTCTTACCATTAATTTGAACGTCGCCTTCTGTCGGCGTTTGAAGCGCACCTGCAATTGTTAAAAAAGTACTCTTTCCTGAACCTGAGGGTCCGATAATTGCAATGCACTCACCTTTATTAAAGATAATCGATGTATTCTTGACCGCTTCTATCGTCTGGTCTCCATCTTTGAATGATTTTATAACATTTTCAAATTTAAGCAATATTTTCTCCTCCTATCCAATCGCTTTTAACGGATCGACTTTCCGCACGCTGATAACTGAGAATAAACTTCCGAGCATCGCTACTGCAATAAGTACAACCATATAAATAATCATCGTTAAGTAATTAAACTCAATCGGTACAGCGGGAGGCAGGAACAGCCCCGTCAGGAATGTTAAGCCCAAGCCGATTACAGTACCTATCACTGCAATAATAAATGTTTGTGCAAGTACTGTTCTTGCAAGATAGCCATTTGAAAAACCTTGTGCTTTTAGCACACCAAACAGACTTGTTTTTTGCAGTGTCAGGACGTAAAGAAATATACCGATTACTGCTGCTGAAATAACAAACAGGAATATAATCATAAAGTTCAGCGTTAATTTTTGAGCAGTATAGCCTGGAAGACCTTCTATAAATTCTTCCATCTCTAGAGCTTCCAGTTCATCATTAATTTCAATGTTTTGCCAGTTTGAATCACGAACAACCAAAGCATTAATAATATCTTCACTCAGCATTGGGTTCAGTTTTTCTATCGTTTTATTATCCGTAAATAATATGGATGATGCACTATATTTAGAACTCTCGGTAAAGCCTGTCAGAGTAAGTACTTCATCGCTGTTTGATAATGTCAGCTCATCACCAACTTCAAATCCCGTCTCTTTTAATGAATAGTCTGCCACGACTTCATTTTCTTTTTCAGCTTGTTCACCCTCTCTTAGTTCCGGCAGGAGGAATGAATCTTCTTCTATTCCGAAAACAAAAGCATTCTCTTCAATATCGCCGTTTGATGCAATAACTGAATGCTGTTTCAATGTTGCCTGTTCCTCAAATAGACCTTCGACATCATCTTCAACTATCATAGACTGCTGAATTGTCTGGTTTGCTTCATCATTTAAAATGATTGCATCTGCTTCCCATTGATCGACAGCTTCTCTGTTCAGATCCATCAAACCGCTTGCCAGTCCGGATAACAGAAACAACAGGTAGCTGATCATCACAAGTACTCCGATAATTAAACTGAACTTCAGCTTATTTCTTATCATTTCATTCCATGCTAAAAACATTATATTATTCCCCCTTGGTCAACGACTTCATTTAAATTCATATCTTACTCATTATAATCTTTCTGCCAGTCTTCTGGATGCTTTAAATTTAACAATATATTGTTATTTTTTGACTAATATACTTATATTAATGACAAATATAATTGTCAAAAAGACAAGTAAATGTTACAATGTAAATATAGAAAATATATGTATCTAAAAAGAAGTGAAGGTGAAGCTATGAAAACAAGATTGCGTGAACTGCGCGCAAGAGACAGTTTAAACCAGACCGAACTCGCAAAGCTGGCTAAAGTATCACGGCAGACCATCAGCTTAATTGAACGCGAAGAGTATATTCCATCACTGTTAATTGCAAAACGAATGGCTAAGATATTTAACGAACCAATCGAGAATATTTTTATATTCGATGAGGAGGAGTTATAAATGAAATTCACATTGAAAATGCTGCTGTATGCAGTAATCGGATTTGCTGTCGGTTATCTGACACTGGAGCTGCTATACGGGCGAAATACAGATGATACTTTAGAGGTTATTTACTACTGGCTGAGTATCTTAATGATTGTTCTCGCTGCTCTCTTGCTCACTTATGCATTTATACGCCGCAGAAAACTGCTTAAATTAACCAAAGATGAAAACCGCGTCATGAATGACGATGACTTTGATGTATACAGCTACAACTCATTTAATGTCATTACGGTAGCAACTGCTGTACCGTTAGTACTATCGCTAATTGCACTGGCTATTCAAACGCTGGCTGCAGAAAACCCATGGCTGGTAATAGTAACAATTATTTTACTTTTAGTTTCAACGATTATGAACTTGTTAGCCTCAGCACTGGCAAATATTATTTATCCCGAGAAAAACTTACCTGAAGTCGGAGATAAAAAATACAGTTCGAAACTGCTGGCAGCTTCGGATGAAGGCGAACTGTTCATTATGGCAAAAGCATTGTACAGCTCCTGGTCACTATTATCTATGTTGTTATTTTTCGCGATGATTCTGATGATCTTCTATTCATTTGTAACAGAGGAATCACAAATTTTCAGTATTACCATCGTTGGTCTTATAATGATTGTAAGTCAGCTTAAATACTCATATGAAATTAGAGAGAAATAAGGATGATAATTTATGAGATGCGGTACGAAAAGATTTGAAGTAACTGTCGAAAAAGATAATAGAATTGCGACACAGGAAATCTGTGCCCGTAATCAAATTGACGCAAGAAAAATATGCCGACGTATGTTCGGCGAAGACGAAGTTGTCATCTCAGTTAGAAGAAAAAAGTAATGTGACTGAAGATAAAGATTTATAAGCCGCTTGAAATCTCTTTAGATGAGGTTTTGAGCGGTTTTGTTGTTGTATTATTAGTTGGGAGTACTATAAATAGAACTCATCGAGTTCCCAACCGCTGCGGAGTTCTTTGATACAAGCTCATCGAATTCCTACAGCAAAAAAGCGAAGAACTGAACAGTTCTTCACTTTACTATTTATATTAGCCTACCACTTTTGAATATCATCACGAATACTGTATTCCTGTTTTTCACCATGCCGCTCTTCGAGTTTATTCTCAACATCTTTCAGGGAGACGCCTTCGTTATTCAGCATGACCAGCAGATGATATAAAAGGTCACTCGTCTCATCGACAAGTTCTTCCTTATCTTTATTTTTCGCTGCGATAATCACTTCTGTCATTTCTTCGCCGCATTTTTTCAATATTTTATCTGCGCCTTTATCGATTAAGTATTTAGTGTATGAGCCTTCTTCGGGGTTCTTAATTTTCTCTTGTACTGTACGTTCCAGCGTCTGCAGGCTGAAATAGTCATCACTAAAGCAACTGCGTGTTCCTGTATGACATGTTGGGCCATGCGGCACAACTTCAATCAGCAGTGCGTCCTGATCGCAGTCAAGTTTCATTGAAACGACTTCCTGGATGTTACCGCTCGATTCGCCTTTTTTCCATAAGCGTTCTTTTGAACGAGAGTAGAACCAGACTACTTTTTCAGTCTTCGTTTTCTCAAATGCTTCTTCGTTCATAAAGCCGTTCATCAATACTTGCTTTGTTGCTGTATCTTGCAATATTACTGATAATAAACCGTTATTTTTACTAAAATCCGGATTCATTATAAACGCACCTCAATTCCATTGTCAGCAAGTGCCTGTTTTAACTCGCCGATTTTAACTTCTTCTCTGTGGAAAATTGATGCTGCAAGTCCTGCAGATACTTTCGTTCTGCCGAACAGATCTTTAAAGTGACCGATACTGCCGGCACCGCCGCTCGCAATCACCGGAATGCTGACAGTGTCTGCTGCCTGTTCAAGGAACTCAAGGTCGAAACCGCTTTTTACACCATCGTGATCCATACTCGTAATCAGCAGTGACCCGGCTCCAAGTTTTTCACATTCAACAATCCACTCTGCAGCTTTTACATCTGCACGCTTCGTGCCGCCGTGCGTATAGACATAATAGTTTTCAAGGTCATTGCTGAATTTAACATCGACAGCAATAACGATACTTTCACTGCCGAATTCCTTCACTGCTTCACGGATGAATTCCGGGTTAGATAATGCTGCAGAGTTAATGCTGACTTTATCAGCGCCTGCTTCAAGCAGCTGTTTAATATCATCCGTTGTTTTTATTCCGCCGCCGATTGTCAGGGGGATTGATAATACACTCGCTGTTTCACGAATAGCATCGAGCATCAGTCCATGACCTTCCTGTGTTTTCGATATATCCAGGAAGACTAGTTCATCGGCACCTTCATCGTTGTATCTTTTTGCCAATTCAGCCGGCTTGCCGATATGCTGCAGGTCCACGAAGTTAACACCTTTAACCACCGCACCGTCTTTAACATCGAGACATGGTATTATTTTTTTCTCTGTCATTTAATCCCCTCCCAAAACTCTTCAGTGTGGCTTGCTTTCCCAACTATTGCTTCTGTTATTCCTAAACTGTAAAGCTCATCGAGATCAGTTTTATTTCTTACACCGCCGCTTGCTACTACTTTATGACGGGTCATGTTATTAATACGTGCCGTATTTTCAAAGTTCGGTCCGAGCCCCATACCGTCTTTATTTATATCCGTATATATAACACCCGCGAGTTCCAAAGTTTCGATTTCAGCTAAGTATTCATCTATTTTAACGCCGCTGTTCTCTGTCCAGCCGTTAATATAAATATCATTTTCTTTTGCATCCACACCCACGAATATTTTCCCGGGAAATTTTTTGACAGCTTCAGTCAGCCACGGCACATCGACAATTGCGCGAGTACCGAGGATAAAATATTCAACGCCCATTTCATGGTATTGCTCAATAGTTTCCAGGGTACGCAGTCCCCCGCCTATTTCAAGAGGAAGTGAGGACAGCTCGGAAAGCTTTCTTACTAAATTAGATTCCAATGCTTCCTGTTTCAATGCGCCTATCAAATCCACGACATGAATTCTCGTTACTGATTTAAATCCCGCATAAAATTCCAGTGCTTCTTCAGGCGTTCTTTTCATCTGTGATTTCTTCTCGTAATCCCCTTGTGACAAACGGACATTCTGACCGTCAATTAAATCTATCGCCGGAATAATATTCATGTTAAAACTCCCTTTTCCTGTGCTGTTTTTCTGTATATTACGACTCTACTCAATTACACCTTTTGAAGACGGTACACCGCTATCTGAAGCCTGCAGGGCAATTTTCAAACTGCGTGCAAAGCCTTTGAATATCGCTTCGATTTCATGGTGAGAGTTACCGCCTTTTAAAAGATCGATATGCAGTGTCATTCTTGAATTCATTGAGACAGCATTAAAGAACTCTTCTGTAAGTTCCGTATCAAAATCGCCAACCTTCTCTCTTGAGATAACAGCATTAAAGCTGAGGTGAGGTCTGCCCGATAAATCCAGCACAACACGCGCCAGTGATTCGTCCATCGGCAGATACATCGAACCGTATCTCTGATAGCTTTCTTTTTCAACGTACAGCTCTCTCAGCAACTGGCCGAGCACTATGCCGATATCTTCAACGGTATGGTGACCATCGATGTGCAAGTCACCTTCTGCCTGAATGTTGACGTACAATTCGGAGTGAAAACTGAACAGTGTCAGCATATGGTCAAAAAAACCGATGCCTGTATTTATATCCGATTCTTTGAAGTCTCGTTCATCATCTATTTCAACACTTATTTTTGTCTCTTTAGTCTCTCTGTCTTTACTGTACTTAGTCATGTGATTTACCCCACTCTGTAATCAGTTCTTTCAGCTTAGGATACTCATCTTCATCGATAATTGAATAGCGTGCGGCATTTTGCAGATTTTCTTCGTCGTACACTCTGCCTCTGTAGCCATTTTTATAAAGATATTCATATAAATCTCTTGCCTTGTCACCGTAAGTAAATACAAAGTTCGTATGCGTCGGTTTAATTTTAATATGCCGACGAACTGTTTCAAATGCATCAACAAGTGACTGTTGCAGCTGTTTCTGATATTCAAACCATTCGTTCAGCTGTTTATCATCGCTGAGCAGTTCACTGCCCAGATTTAAAGTTAAACTGTTTAATGGATACGGATGATTAATTCTCGTAATTGCGTCATAAGTTTTTCCTTTCGCAATGACAATACCGATTCTTAAACCTGCCAGACCATATACTTTGCTCATCGTCCGCACAATGATAATATGCTCACCTTCAGGTACCGGATGATCCAGTGCAAACTCTCCGTATGCTTCATCAATTACTAAGTATCCTCCGACCGATTTCATTGCATCAGCAAGCTCATTAATAAAATGACTAGGCAGCAGTACGCCTGTCGGATTATGCGGATTGGAAATAAAGAACACTGATGGTTTTTTCTTTTTAACTTCACTGATTGTTACATCATAATCGTACGAAAAATCTTCACGGCATGGTACTGAGTAGTACCGGAATCCTACCTGATTAGTATAAATCTGATACATGAAAAAATCAGGATTAAGTGACATCACACCATTTTTCCCAAGAGTCATAATAATTTTCTGCAGCCATTCATCCGAACCGTTAGCCACTTCAATATTCTCCGGTGAAAAACCATTACGTTTCGCATACAATTCTTTAAAACGCTCCAGTTCCACTTCCGGATATACTTCAACATTTGTTTTATTGACCGCCTCAATAATCTGTTCCTTCGAGAGTGGTGACTTTGGTGACGTATTTCTGTCCATACTGATCATATTATCGCTCCATTCTAATATTTAATGATTCATAGTGGGCATCGAGCCCTTCTTTTTTCGCAATTGTCTTCGCAGCATGTGCGATATTATTATACGTTCCCTCTTTTAGGTTAATAATTGCATGGCTTGTTAAAAAATCATTCACATTCAGTCCGTGGCTGAAACGCCCGGTCTGATTCGTCGGCAGCACATGTGACGGTCCAGCTGCATAATCACCGATTGCTTCCGGTGAGTATTTGCCGATAAAAACCGCACCAGCATAGCGTATGCCCCTGCTGATTCTCTTTTCATCACGGTGCTGGATTGATACGTGTTCCGGCGCAATAAAATTAATCACATCAATCAGTTCTTTTCTGTTATCGACGATTTGGTAATGATTGTTTTTCAGTGATTCACGAATAACATCTTTCCTCATCTGCGAATCAATAAGACGATTCACTTCCAGCTGAATACCTTCAATTACATCTGATGATTCTGTAATAAGAAAAGTCCGTGCGTTCACATCATGTTCCGCCTGGGCAAAAATATCATAAGCGACTGCTGTATAATCCGCTGACTCATCGACGTAAAGTAAGATTTCACTCGGACCGGCGATCATATCGATACCGACATCGCCAAACACCTGCTTTTTAGCGAGTGCTACATACTTATTGCCTGGGCCGACAATCTTATCGACTTTCTCAATAGACTCTGTACCGTAAGCCAGTGCAGCGATTGCCTGAGCGCCGCCCACCGTATAAACTTCCGTTACACCCGCGATATACAAGGCGGCGAATGTAATATTATCAGCGCCGAATGTCGGCGTTACAGCAACGATATTTTCAACGCCCGCTGCTGCAGCTGGAACAGCTGTCATCAATACACTTGACGGGTATAACGCTGTACCTCCCGGAATATAAATGCCAATCCTTTCGAGCGGATGATAGACGTAAGAAAACTCGCCATCTTCATAATCATTATATTTTATCGACTGCTGATAATCAGTGATACGTTCTTTTATTAAAAGCAGTGCAGTTTGTTCTTCTTCATTTAAACTGTCAAAACTGTTTTTAAGTTTTTCTGCAGGCACTTTAAAATCTTCCACCTGCTGTCCGTCAAACTGTGCAGTATATTTTTTTAATGCAGCATCTTTATTTTTTTTAACATCTTCTATAATAGAAAGGACATTGTCGATACTTTCTAAATCTGTATTGTCATCAGCTGTAAAGATTTTTTTAAATTGTTCCGCATTCATTCAATCACTCCGATTTCACTTAAAAATTCATAGATACTGTCTTCTTTTGTATAAAACGTCTGCTTATTTGCAATCAGACGCGCCTGTACATCGAGGATTTTTTCATACTCAATCAGTCCGTTATCACGTAATGTATTTCCTGTCTGGACGATATCCACAATACCGTCTGCCAGACCGAGAATTGGTGCAAGCTCAACAGAACCATTTAAGTGAATCAGCGAAACCGGCTGCTGCTGGCCGTTAAAATAATTGCGGGCAATATTAGTATATTTAGATGCAACAGTATTAAAATGTTCTACATGCGGCGGACCTGCTAAAGCAAAATGGCATTTCCCAAAAGGCAGTTCAGATACATTTAAATAGCTGAATACTTCTTCTTCAATTATGTCACTGCCGACGATACCGATATCCGCAACACCGCGTTCAACATATACCGGTACATCCGGTCCTTTCGCGAAGATGAAACGAATATCATCTACAATTGTATAAAGTGCACGAGATTCATCTCTTAACACTTTGCTATATTTATACAGCTCATATTTTTCTAAATAGGACACGAAATCATCAAATAAACGCCCCTTGGATAACGCTACTGTAATCATAAAAGTCCTCCGTCTGCCAAATTTAAAGCGATGCCGAATGAATTGCTGTTATATTCTCCACCGCTCAATATCGGTGTGTTTGAATTTAAAAATGCCTGAAAGTATAAACCGTTGTAATAATTTTGAGGTGAACGGAATGACAGGTCCAAAATGAACTTCGTATCCTCATCCGCAATTTTTTCTTTTAAATGAGTAATCGCCTGCATAACTTCTGTATCTCCAAAAATTTCTCCGACCATATTAAACTGGTCACTGACTTTCGCACTCATTATTTTATATAAGTCATGATTCTTGCCAAGCTGCTGGCGTAGTTCAGATATATTTTTCGTGTATATCAACTGACGTACAGCATCCGACAAATCATATTTCTCAATGAATAGATCTAACAGCTGGTCGTTATTAATGACAAGTGTTTTAATTGATGTTTCTGCACATTCTTCTACAAAATTCATATGCATCAGGAGCGCATCGATAATGTCATTTTCTGTTGCCTGATAAATCTCGACACCTGCCTGATAGAACGATTCGTTCTCTCTGACTACGGGGCCGAAGTAACCGAAACGTGTATCATTTGAATAAAAATTACTGTTGAAATTTAACAGAGTACGCGTCCAGTCACTGCGGATTGCATACATTGTATTGTTCCTTTCAAAAACGATACTTGTCGGATGATGATATTTATCATCTATTGAAAAAGGTTCTATCATGTTCATATCAACTAATGTATAGCCTGAATCGTCAAGCAGCCCGAGATACTTCTCTCCCAGAGCCAGTCGTTGCAAAATGAATTTGTTGTTTGTCATACACACTCTCCTTTAGCACTTTAGCGAGATAAAGAATTGCCAATAAATAAAATAATAACAAAGATATTTAATATACACAACCATTTTCTTTATCACTTTAGTATGTTAAAGTGATATTACAATTATTAATCGGAGTTGAGGCTATGCAAATAGATAAATTAAAAGGACAGGAACTTGATGATCTGTTCGACGGAATTCTATCGCTCGAGTCGAAAGATGACTGCTATAAGTTTTTTGATGATATTTGCACTTCCAATGAGCTCGTTGCATTAAAGCAACGTTTTCAGGTCGCAAAGCTCATTGATGAAGGCAAGACGTATTCCAAAGTCCAGGATGAAACCGGTGCTTCGAGCGCTACAGTATCGCGTGTAAAACGATGCCTGGATTACGGCAGTGACGGCTATCGCACCGTTCTTGACAGATTAAAATAACGGTATGCGTTACTGCAGGTAAAACAGTTGTGAACAAATGTTCACAACTGTTTTTTAATTCAGCCACTTTTTATTTGAATTCATCTTCGGTAATGATATATAGTAATTCAATCATTCGAAGCACCGCAAAATACGCAGAGCAAATATAAAGCTCTGTCGGACTATGAGGGATATCATAATGGCTGAAAAGAAAAGATTTACTGAAATTGATGCACTAAGAGGCATTGCCGCGATTGTCGTCGT
>JBQDHL010000027.1:0-1392 GCA_052093725.1 Jeotgalicoccus sp.
CCACACTTACTACAGGAACGATTGCCGTATCGACAAATTCAATTTCATCTTTTAATACTCGTAAATCGCGATTGTTATAAAGCACAAATACTAACCTCTTTTACCATTTAATTTTTGGAGTTCATCTGTCAGTTCGAAAAAGCGTTCTTTATCTTTCGATACAAGTGCTTCGTCGATCAGAATTTCGAGTTCTTTAATATCTTCTAATAGAATTTCATCGTTTTTCATCAGTTCTTCTGACTTCGCCTGATTATAGCGGAGGTCGTTTTTTGCGAAGATAAATTCGACGTACAGTTCATCTGTTTTGTTCAGATTCAGCTCGTGGAAAATCGTCTCGCCGTTTGCAGTTACGGTACCGCCCTTTTCAAACATTAATGTCGGACGGTTTGTTCTGCTTTCAGCTATTCTGAGCTTGCGCTCGAGCTGTGAATTTGTAAATGAAATATTATGCGTTATCAGAGGATGGGATTTTATAAAATTTAAAATCCACACTGCAGTATGGTCTTTGAATTCATAATTATATAAACAATAATTTATAAAATCTTTTTTAAAACTCGTCTTCCTCACCTGCTATTCGCTCGAAATCCAGCTGCCATTCAAGATTGTCGGGTTCTAGTTTAATTAATTTCTCAAGTACATTCTTTTTATTCGGATGATTAATCTCAGTCAGGTAGTAATAGTAATCTGTGTAGAACTCTGAAGAATCACCGATTAAGCTTTCAGCATCTTCGTAATACTTAATTGCTTTGTCATCGTTTTCGTTTTCAGCTTCGATCTTAGCCAGCAGATAAATTGATTCACCGCTGAGCGAGTTAATATCGAGATGTCTTACGTAGTCATCAATCGTACCCGTCTCACCTGTCTTCAGAATACTTTCAAACAGCATGAGGTATGCATCATCGTAATCTTCATCAAGCGATGTTGCCAGGCTGAAGTTTTCAATCGCTTTTTCCGGCATGTTCTGTCTGAAGTAAAGACGTCCGATATGGAAATATATCAGTGCGTTTTTATCATTTTCACGCAGATAGCGAAGCAGCGTTGCAAGTGCTTCATCGATATTATGTTCAGTTTCATAAATGTTCATTAAAAGAATATACGCATTGATAAAGTACGGTTCATTGTCGAGTACTTTATCGAGCAGTGTTTTTGCACGATCGTATTCTTTTAAATTGTATTCAAGAAGTGCCTCTTTATAGAAGTCTTCATTGCTGTAGTTTTCGTCTGACACGTTGTCAAAGTATGCGCGGGCATCGTCGAAGTTCAGTAAATTTGTCTCTGGGCTCGAGATATGTAAATTTAAAGCTGAATGACAAACACTGAGATCCTTGTGCTAGTCTGAAGACCGAGGGCCCTTGTGGTTACTAAGCCAGGGTGGCCGCCAGTTGACAGTTC
>JBQDHL010000027.1:1402-14865 GCA_052093725.1 Jeotgalicoccus sp.
AGTTGATATCAGCGAGACGCAGGCTGAGGAAGATGCCATTTACTTCTTCCAGTCCTTCGTTCAGTACTGTTTCATAAAAACGGATTGCTTCTTCGAGGTCCCCGAGCGTGTAATAAAGTTCTGCAATCGCAAAGTCGATAATAATATCATCGGTCATTGTTTTCGCTTCGAACAATAGTCTGACAGCAACATCGTTTAAGTTCATCTGCTGGAATATTTCTGATTTCAGCATTAGTACTGTCGGTGTCTCCGGGCTGTTGTTAATCAGTGTCAGTGCATCGTCGAGACGCGCTTCGCTGATATACGAGTCAACGAGATAGCTGATAACGAAGTCATCGTGGTCGACATTATCGTTCAGGTGTAAAAACACCTGTCTTGCCTGATAGTCGAGTCCGGCATTTTGCAGAGCATCGCCGAGTAAAAATAAAGCTTCCAGCGATTCGTCTGAGTGGAACTGCTCCAGACTGTTCAGTATATGATTTAAATCTTCTTCCGGATAAGATCCCTGACGGAGCTTATCGATGATACGTAGTATTTCTTCCTGCATATTACCGGTCCTTTCTTAAACCTTCAAGATCGCTTACGAACGAAGGGAACGATACGTCTATTGCGCTCGAATCATCAATTTCAATATTTGTATTTGCTGCTATCGCCATAACGATAAGCATCATGATAATGCGGTGGTCGTGGTAGCCCTTAAACAGTTCATCCTGTTTAACAGTACTGTATCCCGGAATCACTTTAAAGCCGTCTTCGTACTCTTCAAATGATACACCGAATTTTTCAAGTTCCGAAATTACCGCTGCAATACGGTCTGTTTCTTTAAATCTTAATTCTTCTGCACCCTTCACAGTACTTTCGCCGTTTGCGAACACTGCGAGCACAGCGAGAATTGGAATTTCATCAATCAGTCTCGGAATAATATCACCGGCGATATGGAACGGATTTAAGTCAGCTGTAAACTGAACTCTGATATCTCCGAACTTTTCTCCTGTTGAGTCATGTTCAGTAATTGTAATGTTGCCGCCCATTTCTTGAACGACATCGATAATACCGGCACGCGTTTCATTCAGAGATACATTTTTAATTGTAATATCAGCGTCTTTCGTAATCAAGGCAAGAACGATTAAAAATGCTGCCGATGAAATATCTCCCGGCACAGTAACATCCGCTGCTGTTAGTTTGTTGCCGCCGTTTAGTTTAACAGTTGTGTCCGATACGGAAATATCCGCACCGAACTGTGCCATCATAATTTCCGAGTGGTTACGGGACTGATGTGTTTCGTGAACAACTGTCTCTCCGTCCGTGAACAGTCCTGCAAACAGTATCGCACTTTTAACTTGTGCTGAAGCAATCGGCATATCGTATTCAAGCGGTTTTAATACTGCCGGATGAATATTGACCGGCGGATAAATATCATCTTTTAAGTCGATATCCGCACCCATCTCTGACAGCGGTATAACGACACGGTCCATCGGACGTTTGGCAATTGTAGCATCACCTTCAACCGAGGCAGTAATGTTTTTAAGACCAGCTAAGAGTCCTGTTATTAACCGTGTTGTTGTGCCGCTGTTTCCTGTATACAGTGTGTCGACAGGAGACGTTAAGCTGTCATGTCCGTTTGAGACAACTTTAAAATCATCGCCTTCACGCACTGCTTCTGCACCCAACTGGCGCATATTTTCAAAAGTTCTGAGCGTGTCTGCACTGATTAAGGGGCGATATATGTTCGTCGTTCCTTTACTCAATGCACCAAGCATTAAGGCACGGTGTGTAATTGACTTATCTCCCGGCACTCTTGCGGTACCCTTAAATGTACCATTCAGTAATTGTTTCATATGCGCTCCTTTAATGCTGCCAGCATGTTTTTAAGTTCTGAAACTTTAATATCTGAGACAGCAAGTGTACTTTGTTCTTTAAACAGCACGTAACTGATGTAGTCATTACGATGATTTTTCTTATCTTTCTGCATAAGCATAATCATCTCATCGATATCCATTTCATTAAGCAGATGGACTGGATAGCCGTGACGGCGCATATATGCCGTATAAGCATCAATATCGAAGCCGGTGCCATTCAGTTCATTAGATATATAAAGAGCTCCAATGATTCCGAGCATTACCGCCTGTCCGTGAGGGATTTTATATTTATACTCCACGGCATGAGCGAGCGTATGGCCTAAGTTTAAAAACTTACGGCTGGCGCTCTCGTGTTCGTCTTCAATCACGATTTTCATTTTCGTTTCAATACCTTTAATGATAAACGAAGTAAGATTTTGAACATCAATACTGCTTTTAGTCGCTGTAAAGAGTTCATCGAGCAGCTCCGGGCTGTGAAGCATCGCGTGTTTGAACACTTCGCCGAAACCGCTGAGGACTTCAGACTCAGGCAGCGAATCAAGAAATTCCAGATCGTAGATAACAGCTTTCGGGCGGTAAAATGCACCGATCAGGTTTTTACCGTGACGTGAATTAATCGCAGTCTTCCCGCCGATGGCAGAATCATGTGCGAGCAGTGTCGTCGGTATGTGAATATAGTCGACACCACGGAGAACCATGCTTGCGATAAAGCCGCCGGCATCACCCGTTGCACCGCCGCCTATGACGATGATCAGCGAGTTGCGTTTAATACCGGATGCAAGCAGTTCTTCCATAGTGTGCATTAAAGGAGAAACGTATTTAAACGATTCTCCTCCTGTGACGACCAGCGGTGATTTTATAAATGATAATTTTGTCTCTTTGTATATATCATATACATTTTCATCGATAATATAATAGACGGATTCATAATGTTCCGTATAAGACTCTAAGCGGTTTTTCAAAATGTTCCGTGCAACATGAATTTTATAATTATTATCCTTATAGGCCGTCGAAATATCCATATTAATACTCGCTTAAACGTTTATTGTACAGTTCTAGTGATGCTTTCAGATCACCGAAGTCATCGCTTGGGAACTTGTCTAAAATAGCTTCTGCCACTTCAATTGCAACCATGTGTTCAGCGACAATCGAAGCTGCCGGTACTGCACAGGGATCACTGCGTTCAATCGTCGCGGTAAATGCTTCTTTAGATTCAATATCTACACTCATTAACGGTTTGTATAAAGTGGGTATCGGCTTCATCACTCCGCGGACAACAATCGGCATTCCCGTTGTCATTCCGCCTTCAAATCCGCCTAAGTTGTTTGAACTGCGGTAAAAGCCGTCTTCAGAGTCAAATTTAATTTCATCCTGGACTTCAGAACCCGGCGTTTCAGCCATTTTAAAGCCCATTCCGAATTCGACACCTTTAAATGCGTTAATGCTGACGATGCTGCGTGCAATTTTTGCATCGAGCTTACGGTCGTAGTGAACGTGAGACCCTAAACCTACAGGCGGGTTCTCTACGATAACTTCAACGACACCGCCCAGAGTATCTCCGGCTTTCTTAGCTGCATCGATAACTTCCTCCGCTGCTTTAGTAGCGTCATCTGAAATCATGCGTACACTTGAGTCATTCGATTTGTCACTTAAAGTACTATAATCGTATGCGCCGTCATCTGTGACCTGCCCTATTTTAGTTACGCGGGAAGTAATATTTATATTAAGAGCATGTAATAATTCTTTACAGAGTGCGCCTACAGCAACACGTGCAGTTGTTTCACGGGCAGAAGAACGCTCGAGAATATTGCGGAGATCACGATGATTATATTTCATTCCGCCAACGAGGTCAGCATGACCGGGACGCGGTTTTGTTATAATACGCTTCATTTCAGCTTCTTCTTCTTTTGTAATCGGCTCGGATCCCATAATGTTGATCCAGTGTTTAAAATCATCATTATTGACTTCCATCATAATCGGGCTGCCGAGCGTTTTACCGTGGCGGACGCCTGAACCAAATTCGAAAGTATCTTTCTCAATCTGCATGCGGCGTCCGCGGCCATAACCGCCCTGACGTTTAAATAATTCTTCCTGCATGCGTTCTTTATTAATTGGTAGATTGGAAGGGAATCCTTCGACAATAGCATTGACTTTCGGGCCGTGCGATTCTCCTGAAGTTAAAAATCTCATTGTAAGCACCTCTATCTGAATTATTTATATTAATATATGAAAAAAAGACTGAGTAATGTTATTACCCAGCCTGGTTTTTAATTCTTAGTAAATCCAAGGGCTATTAGACAGATTGTAATCTAATACTTCAGACTCGTTGAAGAATAGGTTAATTTCTCTTTCAGCACTCTCAAGTGAATCTGAACCGTGAATGATGTTTTTACCAACAGTTAGACCGAAGTCTCCGCGGATAGTTCCTGGAGCAGCTTCCTGCGGGTTTGTAGAACCTACAACTAAACGTGCAGTTTTAATTACGTTTTCACCTTCAAGAACCATTGCGAAAACAGGTCCTGAAGTAATGAACTCTACAAGCTCACCGAAGAATGGTCTTTCACTGTGTTCACCGTAGTGAGTTTTAGCAAGATCTTCTGAAACCTGCATTAATTTAGCACCAACAACTTTGAATCCTTTGTTTTCTAATCTTTCAACGATAGGTCCGATAAGATTTCTTTGGACGCCGTCCGGTTTAATCATAAGAAATGTTTTTTCCATTATAATAAGCTCCCTTAAATATGTTTTCGACTATTATTTTAGCATTATATACAGTGTGTTTACAAACTAATTCCGTCTGTTTTTTAACATACTGGCAATTTCAGTGAAATAATGTCTGATTGGTTCATCAATATTGCTGATTTCAGCTTCAGCCTGCTCTATATGTTCTGTACTTACCAGTAGTGCACGGTCGACTGCATCACTGTTTAAGATATAGTCGATCAGTGTACCTGGATTTTCTTTCGTGTTAGAGAATTCTTCCAGCATCGCTTTGAATACAGGATCGCTGTCTCTTAATAACAGCACCGGCAAAGTGTAATGCCCGTTTTTAATATCCGAGTAATTCGGCTTGCCGAGCGTTTTTGTACTGCCGGTAAAGTCGAGACAATCATCGATAATCTGGAAACTCATACCGATGTGATAGCCGTATATGCGGAGTTTCTCCATCAGTTCATCATCAAGATGGGCTGCATGAGCGCCGAGTTCGATACTCAGAACGATTAACAACGCGGTTTTGCGGTAAATTTTTCTGAAATAATCATCCAGCGTCTGCACTGCATCAAACTGCGTATCAAACTGAATGAGCTCTCCCTGCACGATTTCTCTAATACCTGAAGAGTATGTTTCATGAAATTTAGGGTTATCGATTTTACTGACAATCTGCAGTGCAGAAGACAGCAGGTAGTTTCCGGTGTTAACCGCCTGGAAATATCCATGTTCATAAAACACAGTCGGTTTGCCTCTTCTGAGCTCGCTGTCATCGATAATATCATCGTGTACAAGCGTTGCCATATGCAGCAGTTCGAGACTCGCACTCGTTTTCAGGACATCATTGTAATGTTCAGTGTCCCCTAATTTACCTGCCAGTATCGTAAACATGGGACGAAGTTTCTTTCCCCCAGAGTTAAATAGTTCGAAACTCTTATCGTTAACTATCGTGCCATTTGGTTTAAGTTCTTCTTTAACAATTTTTTTGACCCGGGATAATTCCCCTGCCATAAATTTCTTTAAAGGTTTCACATTGCAGCCTCTAAGGGTTTATATCCGATATGAGTTGCTGCAGTACCAAATGTATGAGGGATTACTTTGATATTTATATATCCGTTTTGATGCATCATCGATTTTAATTCGAGCTTAGATAGAAACTTGCTCGTAGATTCATAAAGCCACGTATATTCCTGACCGCTGCCGGCAATTTTCTGACCAAGGAACGGCATAATCTTACCGAAGTAAATATTAAAACCGTAATTAATCAGACCGTTTTCCGGATTCGATGTTTCAAGAATCACCAGCTGACCGCCAGGTTTTAAGACCCGGTAAAATTCTTCGACTGCTTTTTCATAATCAGGAAGATTGCGGAGACCGAAACCAATCGTAATAATATCGAACGCATTATCTTCATATGGAAGTTCAGTTGCATCACCCTGTACGAGTGTAATGTTTTCAATATCAGCTGTTTTTTTAGCGGCGACTTTCAGCATGTTTTCACTGAAATCAAGGCCGGTGATATCAGCTTCTTTATTTTCAGCAAGCTGAATAGTCCAGTCTCCTGTCCCACAGCACAGATCGAGCACCTGGTGACCCGGTTTCACAAAAATTTCTTTGTTCGTACGATTACGCCATATCGTATGCTGATTAAAGCTTATTATGTCGTTCATATGATCGTAATCATCCGAAATGGAATTAAAGATTGTCTGAATTCTATTTTCTGTTTGCATTAGCGTTCACCTTTTGTATTTATTATGTAAGCCAGTTCCGAACGGTCAATGTTTTTAATATAACTGTCGAGTACGTTATCGAGGTTTGACGTCACATACCCATTATCTATTAAATACAAAAGCGGTGCAAATAGCAGGTACTTTAATTCGCTGTCGGAAACTTCAAGCGCATCTTCGAACTGTCTGGATTTTCTAGATGACAGAGTTTTAGATATTTCCACCATGTCATGAACGACGTTCATTTCACCGTGGCTCGCCAATGACGAGTAAAACTCGCTGAAATAAAAATCACCTGTCAGCACGTGGCTTTCACGTTTATCAGCAGGAGGTATCATGTCGAGCTGATTTAAAGCATATGTAAATAAAAGAACCGCATCTGAAATGTGTCTTTTATGAATTATATTTTTACTGTCTGAAAAAAAATCAGTAATTTCATTTTGATCCAGTTTATTAATCAATTCAGCAAGCGCTAAATCGTTATATGGTTTAATGGTTGAGTATTTCATAAATATCACCTTATAAATGAATAGACCTAACGTTTCAAAGTTAGGCCTAGTAGATAAATTATTTAACTGCGTCTTTAAGTGCTTTACCAGCTTTAAATGCAGGTACTTTTGATGCTGGGATTTCGATTTCTTCGCCAGACTGCGGGTTGCGGCCTTTTCTTGCAGCACGGTCACGTACTTCAAAGTTACCGAATCCGATTAACTGTACTTTTTCACCATTTTGAAGTGAACCTTGAATTGATTCAAAAACTGCGTCTACTGCAGCTCCTGCTTCTTTTTTTGTAAGGTCAGCTTTGTCGCTGACAGCGTTGATTAAATCTGTCTTATTCATCTGATAGACCTCCTATAATCTGTATAATGAATTTATCATTATGTTTTGACTTTACCATACGGCCGTAGGGACTGCAACGGATTTAACCGTTTTTCCCATTAAAAATTGAGCTGAAATTAACTTTTGTGCTTACTCGTCATGAATATGGCTTCATTATTTTCGTCAACTGTCATTTCAGGTGAGTATATCGGCACTATTGGTGTATATTCATATAATACTTCACGAATATCTTCGCCCGTCTCAAATTCGAGACCTTCGTTCTCAATCATTAAATTCAGATCGTCCCGGTAATCGATGACGAATTCCTGACCTCCGCTGTAATAGACATTAAGTTCCTGTGCGGTATACGGACTAGTTACAGTCGGATTTTCAGCGAGGTTATAATGTTCAAGATCCAGCTGATAAACGTTAGGACCGACCTGCTCGCCGAGTTCCACATGTTCGCCCATACCGCTAATGCGGAGACTGAGTGAACGGAGCTCTTCGATAATTGCAAGGTCTGCAATTTTTACGGTCGGATTGTTCTCGGCATCGAGTATAACATATTGAAATTCCCCGCCATTTTCATATGCGGTTACCGGAATCTCACTTAAATATTCCGGTACAATTCGAGTGAATTCAATCTGATACGCTAAATACTCAGCAGCATCTTCAGTCGTTTTAATCGGCAGTATGCCGCCTTCAGATTCCTGGAAGTTGTCGACTGCGTTCTGCACGTTTTGAATATCTGTATCAGGCGGAATATTACTCCCTGCCCGCTGATCGTCAGGATACATACATCCTGTCAGCACAATGAGTGCAAGTGTGAAAGTAAAAAGATAACTTAATTTACGCATGTGTGGATCCCCCAACGACTAAAATCATCAGCAGAAATGCGAGTATTAAAAGCACCCATGCAATTAAAGAAATAATGACGCTGACGAAACGAATAGTAATTACAAACCTTGCCAGATAAATTAATACCGCTGCAAGTGCCATAAAGCCAATCGACACAAATGACACCCACATTAAGTCCATTCTCGAAATATCAAACATACATTTACCTCTAACTATTTACTATTTTTTATTTGACTCTCCAATAACTGTTTCAAGCCTTCTGATTCTGAAGTTTTCTCACGCTTCATCAGCGCGCTGAATGCTTCATCTTCACTGATGCCGTTAAATAAGTAACCGTATAAAACGTTTGTAATCGGCATATCGACATCGTACTTCTCAGCAAGTTCATAAGTTGCTCTCGTCGTATTGACACCTTCGACGACCATACCCATCTTCTCGGTAGCTTCTTCAAGAGATAAGCCACCTGCCAGCATTTGCCCGCAACGGTAGTTTCTTGAGTGCTGACTCGTCGCCGTAACGATTAAGTCGCCCATTCCTGTAAGTCCGAGGAATGTCAGCGGATTCGCACCGAGTTTTGTACCGAGACGTGCAATTTCATGCAGTCCTCGTGTAATTACAGCAGCTTTCGGGTTATCCCCGAAACCGTAGCCGGCAAGTGCGCCGACAGCAAGTGCGACGATATTTTTCAGTGCACCGCCGATTTCCACGCCAACCATATCATTATTGACATATACTCTGAAGTAATCCGTCATAAATACATCCTGAATAACTTCTGCGCCATCTTCACGGATAGAAGCAGTGCTGACGGTTGTCGGCTGTTTGAGTGCGACTTCTTCTGCATGACTCGGTCCGCTGAGTACGCAGATGTCAGACACACGGTCTTCATCGAATACTTCTTCAAGAACTTCCGAGACGCGTTTGTACGTATTTAATTCAAGGCCTTTTGCGACATGCACAACAAGGACCTGTTTATTTAGTTCTTTTAAGAGATCGTTCAGCTCGGTGGCAACAGACCGCATTGCGTTAACAGGTACAGCAAGCACGAGAACTTCTGCATGCTGTGCTGCTTCTTTCAGTGAGGTCGTCGCTGCAATACATTCCGACAGCTCAATATTTTTTAAATAGCGGCTGTTAGTGTGTGATTCATTTATTTCTAAAACAGTATCTTGATTTCTCCCGTACATCATTACCCGATTATTATTGTCATTTAAGACCATCGAGAGGCTAGTACCAAAACTACCTGTTCCAATGACTGAGATGTTCATATTGATACCCTACTTTCTAATTTCTTTTACGGGTGATGATGTGAATCGGCGTGCCGGTAAAATCAAATGCTTTACGCAGCTGATTTTCAATATACCGTCTGTAGCTGAAGTGCATCAGCTCAACGTCGTTCACGAACAGAACGAATGTCGGAGGACCGACACTGACCTGCGTACCGTAATAGATGCTTAAACGGCGTCCTGTGGAGTCTGTAGGTGTCGGGTTCATGCTGACACTATCTACAAGTACTTCGTTCAATGTGCTTGACTTCACACGCATATGACTTGATGCATATGCCTGCTGAATAAGCGGGAACAATGTTTTAAGACGGACTTTAGTTACTGCTGAGACGAAAGTCACCGCTGCGTAATCCAGGTACTGGAAGTTTGATCTGATTTCCAGTTCGAATTTGCGCATTGTTTTTTCATCTTTTTCGACTGCGTCCCATTTGTTGACGACGATAATAATCGCGCGTCCTGCTTCATGTGCAAGGCCGGCAATTCTCTTATCCTGTTCACGTATGCCTTCTTCACCGTTTATTACGACGAGAACAACATCGGAACGTTCGATTGCGCGTGTCGCACGGAGGACTGAATATTTCTCTGTCGCTTCGTAGACTTTACCACGTTTTCTCATACCTGCTGTGTCAATCAAAGTGTATGATTCATCTTCAAACGTATATGCCGTGTCGACCGCGTCGCGTGTCGTACCGGCGATATCAGAAACAATAACACGTTCCTCGCCGAGAATTGCGTTGACGAGGCTGGATTTACCAACATTTGGACGGCCGATTAATGACACTTTAATAGACGGGTCTTCTTCGAGATCAGTTTCCAGAGTTTCAAAGTGCTTGACGATTTCGTCTAGCGCATCTCCGAGACCGAGACCATGTGATCCGGATACTGGCCATGGCTCACCGAGACCAAGCTGATAAAACTCATATACTTCACTGCGCATTTCGTAGTTATCAATTTTGTTTACTGCAAGAACGATAGGTTTCTTCGATTTCTGTAAAATCCTTGCGACGAATAAATCATCGCTTGTAACCCCATCTTTGCCGTTCACAATCATTAAAATAACATCTGCTTCAAGAATCGCAATTTCTGCCTGCATTTTAATCTGCTGCTGAAACGGTTCATCCTTAATTTCAATACCGCCGGTATCAATTAAATTAAAATTATAATTTAACCAGTCACCTTCGGCGTACAATCTATCTCTTGTAACTCCTGGAGAATCTTCGACAATTGCCTTTCTTTCTCCGATAATTCTGTTAAAAAGTGTGGACTTGCCGACATTTGGCCGCCCTACTACTGCTATTGTTGGTTTATACATTGTTACCCTCCCTGTATGCACATTTATTTTAACACAAATAAAATAAAGAGCGATAGTATCATCGCTCTTTATTTATGAGTGAGTTCTAATATTATAAGTCTAAGTTTTTAAAACGATCGCCGAACAGATCACCTAAAGTTGGTTCATCGTCGTCAGTATCGTCTGTGTAAACGCGTGCATTGTCTTCGCGCTTAGGCTGTTTTGATTTTGGCGGAGCAGATTCTAGTGCTTTAATTGATAATGAAATTTTCTCATTGTCTTTATCAAGACCGATAATTTTCACTTCAATTTCCTGCTCTTCTTTCAGGATGTCGCCTGGTACGTTGACATGTTCGTGTGCAATTTCTGAAATGTGCACAAGTCCTTCAACACCTGGTTCAACTTCAACGAATGCACCGAAATCAACTAGACGTTTAACGGTACCTTTTAACACATCGCCTGTGTTGTGAGCATCGATAAATTTGTTGAATGGAGATTCGCCTGCCTGTTTAACAGATAAGCTGATACGTTCCTGTTCAGGATTTACATCGAGAACTTTAACTTGAACCTTCTGACCGATTTCAACAGCATCTTCGACACTGTTTACGCGGCTGTAGCTTAATTCTGAAATGTGAGCAAGACCATCTACGTTTCCGATGTTGATGAATGCACCGAAAGTAGTTGTGCGAACAACTTCACCTTCAATGATGCTGCCGATTTCCAGGTCTTTAAGTTCTGCCTGGCGGTGTTTCGACTTTTCACCTTCAACGATGCGCTTGCGGTTAAGAATTACTCTGTTTTTCTCCTGATCGATATCTTCGACTTTAACTTCTAAAGTCTGACCATTGAATTGCTCAAGGTCTTCAATATATTCATCAGAAAGAAGTGATGCAGGAATAAATCCTCTAACGCCGACGTCTAATACAAGACCGGCCTTAACTGCTTCTACAACAGTACCTTCAAGCGTTGCATCAGCATCTTGCTTCTGTTTTAAATCTTCATATGCTTTTTGTTCATCGAGCTTGCGAATTGAAACGATGATATTTTTAGCATCATCTTCAACTTTGATAACAATCGCAGTGATTGAATCATCAAGTGCAATAATATCGTTCGGGTGCTCGATACGTTCGTTTGTAAGCTGACTGATTGGAATTATGCCTTCGTAATCAGAATCATCTACTTGAACCTTTACAAACTTATCTTCGATGTTAAAGATCGTACCTGTTACTGTGTCACCCACTGCAAACGGACTGTTTTCAGCCGTCTCAGTTTCATTCTGTAATTCTGCGTTGTTGTCAGGTGCTTCGTTTGATTGAGTTTCCTCAATGTTTGATTCTTCGTTCTTAATGTCTTCTGTCGCCATGTGCTTGCCTCCAATTACTATACAGTGTATATAAATAACTTCTTACAATTCGAACCTTTTGTCAAGTGATTATTCTGAAAATAGTAAATTGTTAAGATTTTTCTCCAATTTACGCGTTAAATCCTTACGGGTATTCCCCGCTTGTAAAAACTCTTCAGTATTGATTGGTTTACCAAATACTATTGTAACACCCTTTTTACGATTATACTCGCCTTTAATAATAACAGGTACAATCGGTGCTTCGGATTTCGAAGCAATAAAGCTCGCGCCCTCCTGCAGATTCTGCAGCTGTTTTACGTCGCCTTTGTTGCGGTGACCCTCAGGGAATATTAGTAGGCAGCGGTCTTCTTTCAGTGCGTTGATAGAAGTTTTCAGTGCTGCTCTGTCACTTTTTCCGCGCGATACCGGAATTGCATTTAAGTTTGGGAATACTTTGCCGATGACCGGCAGCTCAAATAATTCTGATTTCGCAAAAAATGACAATTGACGGTCAAGTGCGAGACCTATCAAAGGCGGATCGAAATCGGAAATGTGATTTGAACAAAGCATAACAGGACCCGATGCCGGTACTCTGTCTTCACCGATAATCGTAATTTTAAATCTTAGTTTGTAATAGGATTTGATTAAAAACTTTGCAATTTCATAAATCATTTACTGTACCTCCAGTTTATCTTCGACAAGCTGAATTATTTTCTGTTCTGCTTCATCGATCGACAAATGACTCGTATCGAGAAGGACAGCATCTTCAGCCTGTACAAGCGGTGAGATTTCTCTTGTGCTGTCAATTTCATCGCGGCGGATGATCTCGGCAGTCAGCGCAGCTAAATCAATGTTGTTGCCGCGCGCAGTTTCTTCAAGGAGTCTGCGCTTCGCTCTGACTTCAGGTGAAGCCTGCATAAAGATTTTAACATCCGCGTCAGGCAGTACAGTCGTACCGATATCTCTGCCGTCCATAACGACACTGCTGGTTCTGCTTATTTCACGCTGCATGTCGACGAGATACGTTCTGACTTCGCCGATGGCAGATACGCGGCTGACATTGTTCGTTACTTCCGGCGAACGGATTTCAGCGGATACATCTTTATCATTTAAATATACTTCGTCATTAATGCCGAAAGTAATATGAATATGAGAGCTGATATCCTGAATAATGTCATCACCGTGTTCGAGCACGTACAGTGTGACTGCACGGTACATTGCACCGGTATCGATATATAAAAACTCTAATTCCTTTGCGACGCGTTTTGCAATTGTACTCTTACCGGCAGCTGCCGGTCCGTCAATTGCGATGCTGATATGTGACATTTGATGGCCTACTTTCATTTACGGTATTATAAGTTCCTGTCCGACAGTTAAACTATCAGCTGTGACGCCGTTTGCTTCCATGATGCGCTGTACATTCTCTGCACTGCCGCTACCGTAGTACTGAATTGCAATACGGTATAAATTATCCTGTGTTGTGACGACATGCGATGCATTAGCATTTTTGGTTTCCTCGGATTCGGAATCCTTGTCTGTTTCAGTATTTTCATCTGCAGTTTCTGTTTCAGTTTC
>JBQDHL010000027.1:14965-16343 GCA_052093725.1 Jeotgalicoccus sp.
GCTTTTTCTGCTTCAGCTTTTTCTTTCTCCGCTTCAGCTTTTTCTGCTGCAGCTTCTTTCTCAGCAGTTCCGTCTTCTTTACTGCGGATTGCACTGAGTGCAGCTTCTTCCAGTTCCTTAAGCTCTTCCTGCGAATAATCTGTTTCGATATTTTTCGCAGCTAAATCTTCATTGCGGTTTTCTGCGAGACGTCTTTCGTGTTCAGCTTTTTGTGCCTCGAGTTCTTTGTTAAAAGCTTCCCCGTCATTTTCATCTTCTTCAGTTCCGCTGTTTTCAGCAGTCTCTTCTGAAGTGTTTTCATCGGCCAGCTGAATTTCATCATTCAGTGACGGCCAGAAATTAGAAAATATTAAGAATGCAAATAAGACTGTGATTGGAATTAAAATAAGGATGGCAAGCACCCAGGGAAGCATGCGTTTTTTACTGTCGTGTTCTTTCTTCGCCGGCTTTTTCGCAGCACCCAGGGCGCCGAACTTTTCTTTGGAAATTTTAAGTTCGTTTTTTATGCGGCCTTTGTACGAAGAAAATGTGCCTAAAAATAACGCTTTGCCCTTCGCAGCATTTTCAGCACTGAAATAGCCTTTCAGTTTATCCGTAAAATTATTTTCTTTTTGCTGCTGTTTTTTTGGCGGTGCTTTTTTCTCCGGCTGTTTATTCTCACCAGCCTCTTTAGTTTTATGCCGCGCACTACGACTTAACGGTTCGTGTTTCTGTTCTTCTGACTTTTTGTTACCTGAACTCGTTTTACTAGATTTTTCATCCTGTGCCCGCTTATGCTTCATATCTTTGTAAAAATCATCTTTCATAGCGCATTCTCCTAGTAACTTCATTCTTAGTTTAATTATATATTGTTTGAATGGACATTTAAAGAGTAATCATACTTCAGGTGGATTGTTGACGAATTCAATGATTGTTCATTGATAAATTTTCGATTTTCTCTTAATATTAGTTATGAACTAATTGTAAACGTTAAGAGGTGAAATATATGAGCGCAAAACAGTACACAATAGTTGATCAAGATACTTGTATCGCATGCGGCGCGTGTGGTGCTGCTGCACCAGATATATATGATTACGATGATGATGGGATCGCTTACGTCATTTTAGATGAAAACAAGGGCGTTACCGCTGTGCCTGACGACCTGCTTGAAGACATGGAAGATGCATTCGATGGATGTCCAACAGACTCAATTAAAGTTGAAGATGCTCCATTCGATGGCGATCCATTAAAATATGAATAAATTGTACCAGATAAAAGGATGAGACCCGAGGTCTTGTCCTTTTTTTGTGGAATATTCTATATTCGCTGTGATTCGGGCAGTCCGGAATGACAACGGCATCTCCCTGTTGTGAACCGAACGAGCTGGAATGACAACGGC
>JBQDHL010000027.1:16443-19605 GCA_052093725.1 Jeotgalicoccus sp.
GGAATGACAACGGCATCTCCCTGTTGTGAACCGAACGAGCTGGAATGACAACGGCGTTTCCCTGTTGTAAACCGAACGAGCTGGAATGACAACGGCATCTCCCTGTTGTAAACCGAACAGCATTCAAAATAAAAAGGCACCCGGCACTTTCATCAGTACCGGATGACTCTCTAATTATTGTCTGTTCATCAGAACAGGAATTGCCTTTTTATAAATGACGTAACATACCAGACTCAAAATAATACCTTTAACGATATTGAACGGAATAATTCCCGCTGTAATTACCGTGCGCAGGTTACTAATAATATCTGTCTGGTCGACAATCATTCCGTATGCCGGAAGCAGTACGAAGTAGTTCAGCACCGCGAGTGCCAGTGTCAGAACGATAGTTCCGGCAATGAATCCTGCGATTAAGCTTTTTGCAGTTTTACGTTTGTAATAGAAAAAATATACTGGCAGCAGGAATGAAAATGCTGCGAGCATGTTTGCGATCGGTCCTATTGGCTCACTTGCCATTAGTATGCTGTACAGCACTATTTTCATAACGATGATTAATGAACCGCCGATGCCTCCGAAGAGAATAAAGCCGATAAAGGCTGGTATATCAGATAAATCGAGCATTAAAAACGGCGGCAGGAACGGCAACGGAAATTGTATCAGCATCAAAATAAATGAGAGTGCACTTAATATACTGATGTAAATAATCATCCTCAGGCGCTGTCTGTCCAAATAGTTCATTCCCTTCTATTTTTTAGGTAGTTTAATAGTGAACGTTGTACCTTCTCCGATGATACTGTCCGCAACAATTGTCCCGCTGTGTTTCTGGATAATATTGCTGACGATGTACAGTCCGAGTCCGGTCCCGTGCTTTCCTCTTGTCCGCGCTTCGTCGACTTTATAAAATCGTTCAAATATATGTTTAATATTTTCCCGTTTAATGCCGGTCCCAGTATCGCTGACTTTAATTGTCACACAGTCTTCATCTTCTTCTGCAACATTTATTGTAAGCACATCGCCCGCTTTTGTATAGCGTATTGCATTATCGATTAAATTCGTAAAGACCTGATTCAGTTTATCGTAGTCGAACGGGAACATGACAGTCGTGTTACCTGCTTGGATATCGAGTTCAACGCCGTTGTCTTTAAGTTTATAATCAAAACGCTGATGCAGCTCTTCGAGCAGCATTGTAAAGTTCTGCGGTTTAATATCATAAAGGACGTCATCCGAATCCATACGGGCAATAATCAACAGCTCAGAGACGAGCTTGTTCATGCGATCGGATTCATCTTTAATGATTGAGACCATTTCCTTAACTTCATCAGGATCGGTAACAATATCGTCCAAGAGTGCTTCAGAATAACCGCTCAGCATGACCATTGGAGTTTTAAGTTCATGGGAAACGCTCGAAATAAAGTCTGTTCTCATTTTTTCAGTGTTATATTCATCCGTAATATCACGAATTAATACGGTCACACCGTTCTGTTCTTCAAGTGATTTAACTGGTGACATTGCGAGCTGTAAATGAAGGTCATCGATATCCAGTCGCTCAAGATGGTTTACATCTGATTCTGAGACTTCGATTATAAGCGCTTTAAAGCGTTCAAATTCGTCTTCATCCTGCTGGAACAGTTCATAGTAGCTGCGGCCTCTGTCGTTCGAATACACAGGCTCTGCGCACGTATTAAAGTACATAATGCCATTCGACAGAGATGAGAATACAGTTTCCCTGAGATTTTTCTCGTGTGTCAGTTCTGAAATGGTACTTTTAATGTTGTCATTCATTTTATTAAACGCCAGCGTCAGCTCACCGATTTCATCTCTCGATGTCACTTTAAGCTGGTTATAATTACCGCCTGCCGTTGAGAACGATGAATTTTTCAACGCGATTAGCGGCTTCGTAATTCTTGAAATTAAAAAGAATGCAAAGAAAGTCGTTATCAGGAACAGAATTGCAGCACTGATAATCATAATAATTAACACTGATAAAAACGACTGGTTCAGCTGATCGAGATCACTGTATTTAATAATCGCCGTATCTGAATCAAAGTACTCGCTTAAATCAGAGATTTTAACCATGAACTCGCGGTCGTTAATATCGTGCACGATAAACGTGCTGCTCGACAGTTCAGAAGTAACAATCTCACTGTATATTTCTTCAGCCATCGCGTTATTTCCTGCGATGAACTGTCCATTAGAGTAGATGATTAAGTTCTCTTCGGCAGCAAGATACGAATCATTTAAATCGAGTGTATGCGTGCTGAGTACGACACTTTCAATCCGGCTCAGTTCCTCCTCAAGCTGATCTTCAGTACTGCTGAGTGAATAATTCCTAAAGTAAAAGCTCAGTATGATCGATAATATAATTAAAACTGTAGTCACTATCATTAAGATAGTAAACCACAGTTTAGTTACAACGCTGGAGAAAAAACTCATTTGTCATTAACCTCGAACTTATAACCGATACCCCAGACCGTATGAATCATCTGGCTGGCTTCAGGAGATACTTTGTTCAGTTTCTCCCGGAGACGCTTAACGTGTGTATCGACAGTTCTTAAATCGCCGTAGAAGTCATAGTTCCATACTTCTTTCAGCAGTTCTTCACGGTTAAATACTTTATCTGGACTCTTCGCTAAAAATAATAATAATTCGTATTCTTTCGGTGTTAAATTCACCTTTTTGTCATCAGCTAAAACGCGGTGAGCGTCGTTGTCGATAACAAGATGTTCATACACAATCATATCTTTTGCTGTTGAATCTTTTTCGATAAATGCCGTTTCAGAAGAACGGCGTAATATTGCTTTTACTCTGAGGACAACTTCGCGGGGTGAAAACGGCTTAACGATATAATCGTCTGCACCGACTTCAAGTCCTTCAACGCGGTCCCCTTCTTCACCTTTAGCTGTCAGCATAATGATGGGTGTTGATTTTTCTTTGCGCAATTCTTTCGCAACTTCAATCCCATCCATTTCCGGCATCATCAGATCGAGCAGAATACAGTGGAAATCTTCATTCAATGCAAGCTCCAATGCTTCTTTACCATCTCCAGCTTCTGTAATTTCATAACCTTCACGTGTAAGGTATAAGTTAAGCAATTTACGAATGCGTTCTTCATCATCGACTAATAATATTTTTTCTGCCATAATTACCCTCTTTTCATATTAT
>JBQDHL010000028.1:0-9602 GCA_052093725.1 Jeotgalicoccus sp.
TTTTTAAATAATTTATAAGATAAAAAAACCGCTGAAGACTAAATAATCTTCAGCGGTTTTTCTGTTTTATATTTTAGACTGCAGCGGAACTGCTGATTGTTTAAGCTGATAAAAAGGCTGATTGTTTAAATTCACTTCGTCGATTAAACGCTGGAGACGGAGTTTTTTCAGTTCATTTAATAATAATCCTGCACGCCATTCAAAAATAGTTTTTAATTCATCAAAACTGACGAGTTCGTGTGCTCTGATGTAGTCAATTATACTGGGAAGCTGTCTTTTTTCTATTTCTATACCAATCAGCTCATTAATAATATAAGTGTAAATGTGATATGGATAACAACCGTCGACTTTGACACCCTCCGATTTCATATCACCCGAGAAAAAGACCATGGCTGGAAGATTTTCGATATCCATTTCTCTGAAAACAGACAAATCATACTTCAGCATCGCATCAAGTGTCGGCGAATGCAGGTCTTCGTGAAATGATTTTAGATCGATACCCGCAAGTCTTGCACTCTCATCGATCATTTCTTTAGTGCAGATTGTATTCAGCGGGTTAATCCTGTTAAAAATATATCTGATAAATGCACGGGCCTTTGACTGCCCTTGGATTTCTGCTGCTTTATATGCGAGTGCAACGTTATCGTCGCTTGCAGTAGACTGAGCCTGACATTTTGTCAGGACGGACAGCGACGGTGCCAGAATTTTTTTAATAGTAATATGTCCGCGATATTCTATCAGTAATTTATTTATTATGGGTTCCATCGCAATACAGTCATTTGAAAATGGATCAAAGAAATAAAAGATTTCGACTGTATGATCCGACTGCTCCAATAACAGCATGTCTTCACTATTATTTTTGCTCACGTATTTCACCTCTATATTTTTGTTGACAGCAGTTAATACTCACTGTTTACCATATGCTTTGCAGTGAGAGTGTAACGAGCCATCAAATACTCACGTAATTCGTCTTTTATCTCAACATCCAATATTGCCTGATTCATATTTTCAAGCCAGGCTTCCGATGCTGCAGGAGTTACTTTAAAAGGCATATGCCTTGCACGTAGCATCGGATGACCGTATTGCTCATTGTATAAATTCGGTCCTCCGAGAAACTGTGTTTGAAACAGCTTCTGTTTATAAGCAGTTTCGGTAAAATCATCGGGAAAAAGATGATTAATCCGGTCGTCGTTCTTTACATAATCATAAAAAATATCTATCATTTTATGGAGCTTTTCTTCACCGATTTCTTTATATGCTAAAGGCATCAGTTAACCCCCTTTTTTTGTTTTAGAGCATTGTAAAATCGTGCGCTTTTAACAATTTCTTCTCGTCGTACAATACCATAATTATTAAGGATTTGCGTGAATTCTGACTTTCCTGTCCCGACATCGGGTGCTTCGAACTCGAGCTCGTAATCGGTCATTCCAAGGTAAGTACTCTTATCAAGAACGAGCAGGCCGCTGTGTGAAGGCTTCTCAAACCGTTCGGTAATCAGCGAACCTTGAATAGACAGGTTATCTATAGTGATATTTCGCTTTGTTAATTGCTCCCGTATATTTTTCGGGATATTGTTCTCATCTATTAAAATACCTTCTGTGAGAACGATATTTGTAACTCCTGAATATTCGTAGACAACATGACGCTCATCGGGGATTTTAACAGTCATCAGCTGTTTACCATCATGCACTCTTATTCTCAGCATTAATAAATTCTTAATTAGCTGAAGCTCATTGTTATCTATGTAGTAGTTTGTTAAATGCATTGGGTTTTCGCCGGGGAAATGATCGTTCTGAATTTTACCATATTCACTTTCCGTCAGTAAGTTTTTAAACTCGATTTCTTTTTCGAACATCATTACCACTCCTTACAGTTATTATCCTTAAATTTTTTAAACCTGTAAAGCAAACAGATTCTATATATAAGCTTTCACGGAATATGGTAGAATAAATTACGTCAGATGTAAAAAATATCGGCCTTTACAGTGGAGTCTGGAGGATGAATTTAATTGGAAGAATGGAGTATATTTTTAGCCCCGTACAGACAAGCGGTGGAAGAACTGAAAATTAAACTTAAAGGAATTAGGAAAGACTATCAGATTACGAGTCAGTCCTCACCGGTAGAATTTGTAACATCGAGAGTAAAACCCGTACAGAGTATAATAGAAAAAGCGAGTACGAGAAACATTCCCTATGATAATCTGCGTGCACAAATGTACGATATCGCAGGCATACGTATTATGTGTCAGTTTGTTGATGATATTAATGTCATTACAGACCACATCAGGTCGCGGGATGATATGAAAGTAATCGAAGAGCGGGATTACATCGAAAACACTAAAGAGAGCGGCTACCGATCGTATCATATTATTATCGAGTACCCTGTTGAGAGTGTGAACGGTAAGATTAATATTCTTGCTGAAATTCAGATTCGTACGCTTGCGATGAATTTCTGGGCGACGATTGAACATACCCTGAATTATAAATATTCTGGAGAGTATCCTCCGGAAATTAAAGATCGTCTGCAAAATGCAGCTGAAGCGGCATATTTACTGGATAAGGAAATGTCGGAAATCAGAGAAGAAGTTCAGGAAGCGCAAAAATACTTTTCCAAAAAACGTAATATATAAATGAAATCAGGTGATGATATGAGATTTTCTATAGTTTCAAAAGGGGACACAAAATCGAATGCACTTACTGATAAGATGATGAATTACATGCTCGGAATGGATATGGTACTAGATGAAAAAATGCCGGAAATTGTCGTTTCTGTCGGCGGTGACGGTACGCTGTTGCAGGCATTTCACCGTTATCAGCATATCGTCGGTGAAGTATCGTTTGTCGGGGTGCATACAGGACATCTTGGGTTTTATGCGGACTGGGGCCAGGATGAAGTAGAAAGACTGATTATGGCGCTTAAAAATGATGACTTTGAAGTTGTGGAATACCCGCTTGTTGAAGTGATGATTCACTATGATAAGGTCGGCATGGAAACAAAGTATCTGGCGTTAAATGAAGCAACGCTCCGAATGACGAATGGTTCGACACTCGTTATGGATGTGGATATTAGAAATCGCCATTTCGAACGATTCAGAGGTGATGGTCTGTGCATTTCTACACCATCAGGTTCGACGGCTTATAATAAGGCGCTTGGCGGTGCAATTATACATCCATCCATCGAAGCGGTTCAGATGACTGAAATTGCATCGATAAATAACCGTGTTTTCCGGACAGTGGGCTCACCGCTCGTACTGCCGAAACACCATTTCGTTAACGTCAGACCGGTAAACAGTGAAGAATACCAAATGACGATTGACCATGTGAACTTAGTGCACAAAGGTGTAAAGTCGATTCAGTTTTCAGTAGCTGAAGAGAAAATACGCTTTGCACGCTTCAGACCATTCCCGTTCTGGCAAAGAGTGCACGATTCATTCATTTCATAAAAGTTTTTGTTGAGAGTGGGTATGAATATGTCAAGAGATGACAGAGAAATAGATTTTGAGGCAGTGAGACAGAGTCTGATTAATTATCTGGATGAAGAAAATCTTGATAGTTTCAGAGATATTTTTATGGACCTGCACAATTATGAGCAGGGTGAAATTTATCAGACGATAACAGATGAACAGCGTCATACTTTATATAAGTTTCTAAGTCCCGAGGAAGTTTCGGATTTCTTCGACCTGCTTGAACTTGAAGCGGATGAGTATGAGAAGCTGCTTGACCAGATAGATGCCCGCTACGCGGCTCATATTATCGGCGCGATGCAGTATGATAACGCCGTGGATATTTTAAATGAAATATCACGCGAAAAAATGACGACGTACTTACCGCTGATGTATAAAGAAGATGCGGCGGAAATACGCAGTCTGATGAACTACGAGGAAGATACTGCCGGCGGTATTATGACGACTGAAATTGTCAGTATTAACAGTCAGATGACCGTGCGCGAAGCTATGCGTTATTTAAAAGAAGTGGCGCCGGAATCAGAAATGATTTATTATCTGTTCGTTACTGACCAGGATAATCATCTTGCAGGTATTATTTCACTCAGGGAACTAATTGTTGCCGATGACGATGAATACATCGGTGATGTGATGACTGAACGCGTCGTGTCGGTACGTGTATCAGATGACCAGGAAGAAGTTGCGCAGATTGTGCGTGATTACGATTTCCTTGCAGTGCCAGTTGTTGATTTTCAGGATCACTTAGTCGGTATTATTACAGCCGATGATATTATGGATGTTATTCATGAAGAGGCCAGTGAAGACTACTCGAGGCTTGCCGGTATGAGTGATAACGAAAGTACATCCGATACTGCAATGGAAACGGCAAAGAAACGTCTGCCATGGTTAATCGGTCTGACGTTTATGGGAATGATCACAGCGTGGATGCTGTCGTTCTTTGAAGATACACTGGCACGCGTCGTGCTGCTCAGTGCATTTATTCCTGTAATTAGCGGAATGGCGGGTAACACAGGAACGCAGTCGCTCGCTGTTGCCATCCGCGGTATCTCGACAGGCGAAATTAAAGAATCCAGCAAAGTAAAACTTGCAGGACGTGAACTCGGCTCCGGTTTTATTACCGGTGTGGTCTGCGGTATTGTTATTTTTATAATTATTATCGTAATGTACCGTGAGCCGGTTCTGGGCATCATTGTCAGTGGAAGTCTCATCGCATCGATGTCAGTTGCGACTATTATCGGTACAGTTGTACCGCTGTTAATGAATAGAATGGGGATCGACCCGGCAATTGCAAGCGGGCCTTTCATTACTACAGCAAATGATATTATCAGTCTGCTTATTTACTTTGCACTCGCAAATGTATTTATGTCGAGCTTATTATAATGATATTTCTTGCAATAAGGCCTAATAAAATGTAGATTAGTAGTAGGTACTAATACTAGGGATGAATTAGGAGGATTTCTAAATGGATTTATCAGGTAAAACATATGTAATTATGGGTGTAGCAAATAAAAGAAGTATCGCCTGGGGTGCAGCGCGTGCGCTGGATAAAATGGGTGCGAAACTTGTATTCACAATTTTAGGTGAACGTTTCCGTAAAGAACTGGATAAGCTTCTTGTTGAGCTTGAAGGTGAGCATGACATTATCGTTGAATGTGACGTAACAAGTGATGATGATGTATCGAAAGCATTTAAAGAAATTGGCGAAAAAACAAATGGTATCGACGGCGTTTTACACGCGATCGCATTTGCAGATAAAAATGAATTAACCGGTGGATATAGCGAAACTTCACGTGACGGTTTCAAAATGGCACTCGATATCAGTGCTTACTCATTAACGATTGTTTCTAAGTATGCAAAAGAAATTATGAATGAAAACGGCAGCATCGTAACGATGACTTACCTTGGCGGCGAACGTGCAATGCCTAACTACAACGTAATGGGTGTAGCAAAAGCAGCACTTGATGCAAGTGTACGCTATCTTGCTTACGATCTTGGCGAGCAGGGAATTCGCGTAAATGCAGTTTCAGCAGGTCCAATTCGTACGCTCAGCTCATCAGCTGTTGGTGAATTCAAATCAATTCTTAAAGAAATCGCAGAACGTGCACCGTTAAAACGTAACGTTGACCAGCTTGAAGTTGGTAACACGGTAGCATTCCTGCTGAGTGATCTGTCAAGCGGTATCACTGGCGAAGTACTTCACGTCGACAGCGGTTATCACATTATGGCATAATAAAAAAACTCCCTTTCGGGAGTTTTTTTATTGACCTAATTTAAATGTATCTGTAACGTGCCAAATGCCGTTTTCCAGCTGCACGCATAAACTGATTTTATCAAGCGTTTCAGAATGTTCGATACCAATCATTTGTAAATGACTGAGTGTGTCTTCAAATTTTTGTGCTGTTTCTTCTTGAGCAAGAGTAAAGTGCGGTACAAATGGATGTGAAGCATCTCCGTAAAAGCCGCCTTCGTTAAATGCATCATGAATTGCACTTAATGTTTCGTTGGGTTCAACTTTAAAGTAAACAACCTGTTTCTTTGGAGCAAAACTCGAAACCTTTTTAATTTCAATTTCAGTAGGTTTATACTTCGAAGCCACGCTCTTAATAAATTCTTCAATCTGAGGTTTTTCGTGTTCATCTGCTTCAAAAGCTTCTTTAACTGTAATATGCGGTGCGATATATGAATATCTAGCATCATAGCGCTTACGATATTGATTCACAGTGTCCTGAAGTTTTTTAGATGGAAATAATGCTATTCCAAATTTCATTTAAAATGCCTCCCTAAACGATTTGTTACAAGTATATCATTATCCGAAAAAAAATGTATACGTTTTCTATCCAAAATAATGTTCAAGAACATTTTTAAGTTCCGGTTTCCACGTTTTCCAAATATGACCACCTTCGAGTTCGCGGTATGTGTACTCCAGCGGTTCATTTTCAAGAGCAGCGTTCAGTTCCCGATTAGGTGTCAGAAAGTCCGCCTGATTTCCCATAATCGTTTTAAAATTGTCTTCTTCCAGTCCGATTGTATGGTAAATGTTTAAATTAATAAGACCCATGCTGTTTTTAAAACGTTCGATAAACTGCTCGTCGACAAAAGGACTGAAAGCCAGCGCCTGGCTGAAAGTATTCGGGTACGTCATTGCAACTGACAGAGCGAAGCTGCCGGCAAGACTTTCTCCCATAAGCAGGCGGCTGTTTGCCATTTTTAAAGTTTTAAAATTACGGTCTATAAAGCTGTTGAGCTCTCGCCCGACAAAAGTGACGAACTTTTCATGATGTTCCCCGTTCGGACTGAAGTAATGATTGCGCCATTCAACAGAAGGATAGGGAATACCGACGATAATCGTCCGTTCTATTTCATCAGCAGCTTCCATCTTTTCAATTAATCGTTCAATCTGCCCGTATTTAAAGAAATCCTGCGAATCGAAAGTAATAATAACATTATATTTATAAAGATCAGAATACGATTTGGGCAGGTAATATTGTATTTCGAATGATTCACCGCAAACCTCTGAGCTGAGGGATGTGGTATGTACTTTTCCTGGTGTTTTATCCATATTAACGCCTCCTTATATTGTATATTACCAATTTGACTCAAGAGATAACATGTATTTCTGAATATGCCGTCTATATAGTATGAAATTATATGCAGTAATGATACAATATGAACAAAATAACAGACTTTAGAGGTGCCACTTTATGACTAATAAACTTTGGTTTCAAAGCGGTATAGCACTTATTATAACCTTTGTTATTATTCTCATCGCGATGCAGGTTCAGGTAATTTTTGAACCGTTTATTACGATAGTAATGACAATATTTTTTCCAGTAATAATAGGCGGGCTGCTATACTACATAACCGAACCGATTCAGCGCTTTTTAGAAAAACGCAATGCGCACAGACTCGTGAGTATTCTTGCAATTTTTATTATTATATTAATAGTTATTTCGATTATTGCGCTGACAGTAGCACCGATGGTAACAGAACAGGTGCAGAACTTAGTATCAAGACTCCCTATACTGCAAAGTGAAGTGCAGAATATAACTAATTATTTATTAAGCCAGCGTGAGCGCCTGCCGTTTGACATTGACTTGCAGTCAGTGACCGAGGACGCGCTAGATATGGGAACGAATATGCTGAGCGGCTTTGTCTCTAATGCGATTACGATCGTAACAAGCACAGTAAGTGTGCTCTTAACGTTAGTATTAGGACCATTCTTCTTCTTCTTTATGCTGAAGGATCACCATAAGTTCATTCCTTCAATGACATCACCATTTGGTGGAACATTTAAACAGTTTTTAACTGAATTACTACATGATATCGATCAAACACTCCGTTCATTTATTCAGGGGCAGATGCTGGTATCATTTATCCTTTGTATTATTTTATACATCGGTTACACGATTATCGGTTTGGACTATGCACTGTTGTTAGCAATATTTGCATTGTTTATGAATATCGTACCATTCGTGGGTCCGTGGGTAGCATTTATCCCGGCCGGACTGCTTGCGCTTATTCAGGATCCGATAATGTTCCTGTGGGTCTCGCTTATTACCTTGATTGCCCAGCAGATTGAAAGTAACTTGATTACACCAAACGTTATGGGACAGTCACTTGCACTGCACCCGCTTACAGTGATTACTATCGTACTGGCTGCAGGAAACCTTGCCGGCTTCATAGGTATTCTTGTAGCAATACCGACATATGCGGTAATTAAAACGATTATCCAGAATATCTGGAAATACCGTACAAATCTGAAAAATACAATGCTGACAGATATAACAAAATCGATTTAAGCAGTATTAATAAAAACCGGCCGGGCTACTTAGTGGAGTCCCGGACGGTTTTTTTAGTTGTCCTTTTTTAACTTTTTAACCGATATAAAGGTTAGAACGTAAAAGGGGGAAACTTATGAATCCGGTAGCATATTTAGTAAGTCATGGATTTAAAGTTACATCTGATCCAGCGAGGTATCAAAGCGGCATATGGGGTCTCAGAAATTATACGGTAAATGGTTATAATTACGATAATTATTGCGGCGGCTACCACAAGGCTTATGATCTTGTGAAGTACGACCGTGCCCCGGTTCCAGCAGTCTTTGACGGTGTTGTTGCAGCCGGCACCAACAGTTTCGGTAATTTTGGAGGTACTGTGGTTATTGCTAATAAAAATTTGGGTTATCAAGTAATTTACGGGCATTTAGCTCGTCCGCTCGCTGTACGTTCGGGACAGTATGTGAAGGCGGGAGATATTATCGGCTATCAGAGCAATACGAATTACCAGAACGTCAGGATGGACAGCCATCTTCATATTCAATTTCAAAAATACGGTTATATAAACAGGGAACGGGATTTTGTCTGTACAGGAATTAATCCGCTGACGATAAACCTCGATAAAAAAGAATATACAGCAGCCTGGTTATACAGCGGCGTCTTTACTTCCAAAAAAATTATAAATATACGCGAGTTTCCATCTTTAACTGGAAAAAGAGTAGGTTTTACGAATAGAAATTTGAAATTTTATTTCGACAAGCTTTATGATAACGACGGTTACTGGTGGATCAGGTGTAAATATAACAGCCGTACGGTGTTTATCGCGTGTGGAAAGAAGGTTTCGGGGATTGTGTTTAAAGATACAGAACTGTACGGGACAGTAAGCGGACTGAATACTGCAAAAGGAAAAGAATAAAAAAATCCATGCGCACCTGATTAAGGTTGCGTATGGATTTCTTTGTCGTTGGTCATATCGTGAAGTACTTTGTTAATTTGGACTTGGTTTATTGCTTCCATCAAGAAATAAGCAATAATGGCATAAACGATAACACCGCCGATTAAGAGCAGGTTACTTTGAACAACGCTTAGTAGTACAGCGGGTAAGAATACAGCTAGAGTAAAGAGAACGAGCATAATGATTCTGTTTGAGCTGATGCTGCGCTGAGCATCTTTCAGTTTGGAATCATACTTCTGATTAACTCTGTCCATGTTTACGTAACGATCATCATTGTATACATTAGTAATGTTTACATTACCGTGCAGATCATCTTCAACAAAACGTAAATCCATATGGCTGTTATTCCATGTTAGTAAATTAAAGAATGACATAAAATTTCCACCACCTATGTTAAAATTGTCAAATT
>JBQDHL010000028.1:9612-18714 GCA_052093725.1 Jeotgalicoccus sp.
TTAGTATATAATCTAATCATATTATATTTTAGAAGGGTGGTCAATAAGTCTTACAGGACACCTGAATAATATAAGTTTAAAATAACTAATTGAATAACAGGTGAACTTCTAACTGACTTCTTCTGTAATATAATGAATTTCAGCAGAACAGTTCTATCAGATTATACCATTATTGCTGTAATGGTATGTAGTATTATTTTTATAACACAAATACATTTTATAAAAACAAAGATTTGTTTTTGAATTTATTGGAGGAAGATTTAGATTGGTAACAACGTTAGATAAAGTAGATGTAGTCACAGTTGGGGTCGGCTGGACTGGCGGTATTATCGCAGCAGAAGCAGCAAAAGCAGGACTAAATGTAGTGGGACTTGAACGCGGTAAAGATTATGATACTTCAGATTATCAGCACGTGCATGATGAACTGAAGTATTCAATACGCTACGAATTAATGCAGGATGTTTCAAAAGATACATTAACATTCAGAAACAAGCGGGACCAAACAGCATTACCGATGCGTCAGCTTGGTTCATTCCTTATGGGAGACGGCCTTGGCGGAGCAGGTAAGCACTGGAATGGAATGGTTAACCGTTTCCTTCCGTATGACTTTGAAGTTGCATCGATGACAGAAGAAAAATACGGCGAAGAAAAACTCCTTAAAGATGAAGGTTATACTTGGCAGGACTGGGGTATTACATACGATGAACTAGAACCCTACTACACTACGATTGAAAAAAACGATGGGTGTGTCTGGACAAGATGAAGGTACTAACCCATTCTGGGGTGAGCGTTCGGAAGACTTTCCGACACCGCCGCTTTTAAAAACACCAATTTTAAGATTATTTGAAGAAGGGGCTAAATCACTTGATTTGCACCCGTTCATGATGCCGTCGGCAAACTTGAGCGAAAAGTATGAAAACCCGGATGGCGAAACGATTAACCAGTGTCAGTACTGCGCATTCTGTGAACGTTTTGCATGTGAGTATGACGCGAAAGCAACACCGGATGTAACTGTTATTAAAACAGCTCAGAAATCGGATAACTTCACACTGCGTCTGCATGCAAACGTTGTTGAAGTCATTAAAGATGAAGATGATGATTCAAAAGTTACAGGTGTTAAGTTTATAGATACAGTAACAGGCGAAGAATTCATTCAGCCGGCAGACGTTGTCGCATTAACAAGTTACGTATTTAACAACTACAAACTTCTGGCTGTATCGGATATCGGTGAACAGTACGATCCGAAAACAGAAAAAGGTACGCTCGGCAGAAACTACGGCTACCAGCTGCACTCAGGTGCAACAGGATTCTTTGAAGAGAAAAAGTTCAATACGTTCATGGGTGCAGGAGCACTCGGAATGGCGCTTGACGATTACAACGGTGACAACTTCGACCATGAAGACCTGGACTTTATCCACGGTGGTTTAATTGACTCGCTGCAAATGGGCGCACGTCCGATTTTAAACAACGCTGTTAAAGACGGTACACCATCATGGGGAGAACAGTTTAAAGAAGAATCTATCAAATATTATACTCAGTCTCTAAGCCTCGGTGGAATGGCTGGAACATCACCGCACCGCGATAATTACCTTGACCTGAGCAGTGAATACAACGATGTATACGGCAAGCCGCTTGTTGAAATGACATTCAACTTCCACAAACAGGACTTAGCAAGATTTGAATTCTTAAATAAACGTTGTGAAGAAATCATGACAGCAATGGGTGCAGATGAAGTAAGCGTAAAAGAAACTCCAAGCGACTATGATATTGTACCGTACCAGTTTACGCATAATGCCGGCGGAACGATTATGGGTGCAGACCCTGAAACGAGTGTTGTGAACAACTGGCTGCAGCACTGGGACCGCGACAACTTATTCGTAGTCAGCGCAGGAAACTATCCGCATATGAGTGGATATAATGCAACGCTGACTGTTGGTGCATTGGCTTACCGATGTGCGGAAGGTATCATAGAGTATTCGAAATCAGAAGAACGCTTAGAAGCATAAGAAATATTTAAAACATGTAAATTAACAATATACAAATATAAAAATACGTATATAATATATAATTAATCAGCTCTAATAGGAGGAGTAGAATATGGCAAATACACCAGAAGAAAAGCAGTTTTCAAGACGTGACTTCTTAAAAACTACCGGTGTCGCAACAGGTGGAATCATCGGAGGTTCTTTACTTGGAGGACTGGTCGGATTCAATCTTGACGGTTCATCTTCCGAGGAAGATGCATCGACTACAGAAGATACGGCTTCAGAAGAAACTTCAACAGGAAGTAATACAGGCGGATTAACAGACAATTCACGTGTATTCTTCTCTAACGATTTAGATTTCAATACTGTATCTGCAGCAATGGAACGCATTTTCCCGGAAACTGAATCAGGACCCGGGGCAGTCGAACTGGGCTGTGCATTTTACTTAGACGGCCAGCTTACAGGACAGTACGGCTTTAACTCTAAGGAATACATGCAGGGACCTTTCAAGGAACCATTGCCGACACAAGGTTACCAGTCAAACTTAAATCGCCGTGACTACTTCATGCTTGGCATTAACAAGCTCAATGAAGAAGCGAACAGTCGTCATGAAGCGGACTTCCCGGATCTTGAAGATGGTCAGATGGATGATATGCTTACTGACTTTGAAAGCGGAGAGGTTGATTTTGGAGTGCCTGCGCATACAGCAACATCGAGTTATTTCTTCACGATGCTTCGTGCAGCAACAATTGAGGGTGCTTATGCAGATCCGATATACCGCGGAAACCGCGATATGGCCGGCTGGAAAATGAAGAAATTCCCAGGACACCAGATGTCATACATTCAGTACATTGAAGATGATGAGTTCCATGAAATCGAGCCCGAACCAGTATTTGGTATGGCTCACTAGTTTAAATTTAGTACAATAACAGACTCCGGTGATATTCATCGGAGTCTGGATTGTCTTAAGCCGCAGCTGCGGCTAGAAATATCAGGGGTTCAGTAAAATAAAAAATTGCAAAAAATCGAGGCAGTTTTTCGAGGGGGAAAAAATAATGGTAACAACGTTAGATAAAGTAGATGTAGTAACAGTAGGAGTAGGCTGGACAGGCGGTATTATCGCTGCAGAAGCAACTAAAGCAGGACTGACAGTTATGGGGCTTGAGCGCGGTAAAAAACGCGGCACGGAAGACTATCAGCATGTACACGATGAGCTGAAATACGCAGTACGTTATGAATTAATGCAGGATGTAGCAAAAGAAACGATTACATTCAGAAATAACAAAAATCAAAAAGCATTGCCGATGCGCCAGCAGGGTTCATTCCTGTTAGGTGATAATCTCGGCGGAGCGGGAACACACTGGAACGGACAGACGTGGAGATTTTTACCTTATGATTTTGAAATCAAATCGATGACTGAAGAACGCTACGGCAAAGAGAAACTGCAGGAAGATGACGGATACACGTTTGAAGACTGGGGCATTACTTACGACGAGCTTGAACCTTATTTTAATACATTTGAAAAGACCGCAGGTATTTCAGGTGAAGAAAACCCTCTTGGAGGAGATCGTTCGGAGTCATATCCGACACCGCCGATGTTAAAATCACGTATGATGAGAATGTTTGAAGAAGCGACGACTAATATGGAACTTCACCCGATTATGATGCCATCTGCAAACCTTAGTGAGCAGTATGAAAATCCAGATGGTGAAACGATTAATGCATGTCAGTACTGTGCTTTCTGTGAACGTTTCGCTTGTGAGTACGATGCGAAAGCAACACCTGAAGTTACTGTAATTAAAACAGCTCAGAAGAGCGAAAATTTCAACCTTCGCACACAAGCTAACGTTGTAGAAATTATTACAGACGAAGATGATGATACAAAAGTATCCGGTGTTAAATTTGTCGATACATTAACGGGTGAAGAATTTATTCAGCCTGCTGACTCTGTAGCACTGACCAGCTACATGTTTAACAACTTTAAACTGCTTGCAGTTTCAGATATTGGTGAACAGTATGATCCGAAAAGTGGAAAAGGAACACTTGGCCGTAATTACTGTTATCAGATTTCCGGCGGCGCTACAGGATTCTTCGAAGAGCAGTTTAATACATTTATGGGTGCGGGAGCACTTGGAATGGCACTAGATGATTATAACGGCGATAACTTTGATCATAAAGATCTGGACTTTCTTCACGGAGGAAATATGGCGATTACTCAAACAGGCGCGCGACCGATACTGAGTAACCCGGTTAAAAGCGGTACAGCTTCATGGGGCGAAGAATTTAAAGAGGAATCTATTAAAAATTATACACGCGTACTCTCTGTAGCAGGACAGGGGGCAACAAGCCCGCATAAAGACAACTACTTAAGCATGGATACAGAATATAAAGATGCATTTAATGTACCTCTTGTCTGCCTGACTTATAACTTTACTGATCAAGATAGAGCAAGACAGAAATATCTTGCTGAACGATCAGGTGAAATTTTAGAGGAAATGGGTGCAGCTCATGTTGATCTTTCTCCTGAGCTGACGGATTACAACATAGTTCCTTACCAGTCTACGCACAACACGGGTGGGACAACTATGGGTTCTAACCCGAAAACTAGTGTAGTAAACAACTATCTGCAGCATTGGGACCGCGATAACTTATTCGTTGTCGGTGCAGGTAATTTCCAGCATAACAGTGGATATAACCCGACTGCTACAGTAGGGGCACTTGCATACCGTTGTGCAGATGGTATTATTAAATATGCTAAAGATGGCGGACGCCTAGAATAAGAATAAGGTGATGTATAATGGAACCGAAGGACAATGAAAATCGGGATCCTAATAATAAACATGTAAATAATGAACCTGAACTCGTCTCGAAACGTAAAAAAGTAACGAAAGAGGAGCCATATGCGCCGCTGACTGATCATCTGGAAGATTTAAGAAAAGTCCTGATTAAGTCTGCGGTTACGATTACAATATGGTTCTTGATTATCTTTTCAACTGTCGGCTGGTGGTTTCCAGTCGTGTCAAAAGGCGCGGAAATTGTCGTCCTTGGACCGTTTGAAGTAATTCGTTTCTACTTAAGAACTGCGGGGGCAATCAGTATCGGGTTTTCCATCCCGTTTATTTGCTGGTTCCTGTGGCAATTTATGAGACCGGGACTTGTGGACAAAGAAACACAATTCCTGAAAGGATCACTGCCGGTTATGCTGTTGCTTTTTGTAACCGGCCTGTCCTTTGGGTATTTTATCGTGCACCCGTTAAGCTACTTCTTCCTAATTGAAATGGGAGAACAAAACTTTAATGTACTGGTAACTGCAGATGAATACATGTCGTTCTTATTAATAACGACGATACCGTTCGGGTTGGTTTTCCAGCTCCCGGTCGTCGCATTATTCCTGCATCACATAGAGCTTTTAACTGTTGAAATAATGACGACGATGCGCAAATATGCATATTTCACGCTGCTCGTCATTACAGCGCTGATTGCACCGCCCGATGTGTTTACACACATGGTCACGCTGATTCCGATGATTCTTTTATATGAACTGAGTATTATTCTTATTAAGAGAAAAGAACGGAAAGAAGCGGCTAAAGAGAAAAAAGCTCAAGGGAAAGCAGAAAAAAAAGAATGAAAATAAAATAACATTTTAACAAGCGGATTCGGCAACATTGCCTTGTCCGCTTGTTTTTTAATGAATAATGACATATCTCTATCTTTAAGCGGGTATTTTCATGTATAATTATTTAAGTTGAAAGGTGGTAACTGAGATGAAATCTACGATGCTTCTATCTCTTTTGAAGATAAAAACCACGTACGGAAATTTTCCGGAGACTGTCAAAGATATCACAGCTGATTCCCGGGAAACGCACGAGGATACTGTATTTGTAGCAATTAAAGGACAACAGACTGACGGGTTGAAATATGTAGAAGATGTAATTAAACGCGGCTGCCGTTTTATCATAGCGGACCGATATTTAGAAATGACTTCCGACATTGGTCTTCTGGTAGTGAAAAATCCTGAAAAAACTGCGGCACTTTTTGCTGAATATATATATGATTTTCCACATGAATCCCAGACGATGATCGGTGTAACCGGAACAAACGGCAAGACGACAGTGTCGACGATGATTCATAATCTGAGCATGGCACTTGGTACAAAAAGTGCGTATCTTGGAACGAATGGTTTTATGATTAATGAAATGCATATGGCGTCGGCGAACACTACGCCGGAAACAACGCGTCTTCATAAACGTATAAAAGAAGCTCATGAAAATGATACTGAAGTATTTACGATGGAAGTGTCATCGCATGGTTTGAAACTCGGTCGTACTTTCGGTATTGACTTTGATATTGCGATTTTTACGAACTTAACGCAGGATCATCTGGATTTTCATAACAGTATGGATGAATACGGGCACATTAAAGGTCTGCTCTTTTCACAGCTCGGTCAAGATGTTAAAAAACATAAATACGTCGTACTTAATAACGATGACAAATGGTCTGAAGTTTATAAAGATATGACACCGTTTGAAACAATTTCCTATGGTATGGACAGTACAGCTGATTTCTATCCATCTGATATAAAAGGCAGTCTTGAAGGATTTAATTTTACATTGAATACACCGGAAGGCAGTTTTGAAGTGAACTCTCCTTTCGTTGGAGAATATAATATTCAAAATTTAATGTGTGCAATTATAAGTGAATGGCTGCAGGGTTATGAGATTGAGCAAATCTTGTCAGCAGTTCCGGCTATGAAGCCGGTTGACGGCAGACTTGAAGTACTTGATCCGACGCTGCCGATAAACATTATAATCGATTTTGCACATACACCGGATGCACTCAGTAAAGTAATCAATACAGTGAAGCCGTTTGTGACAGGCAGATTAATCTGTCTGATAGGAATGACGGGAGAACGGGATTATTCAAAAGGTGTGGAAATGGGTGCAATTGCAACGCTTGCAGATTATGCAATATTTACACCTGATAATCCTTCAAACGATAATCCTGAGATGCTGGTGAAACTGTTGGAAGAAGGAGCAGTTCACGATAATCATGTATCGTATACAGACAGGGAAGAAGGCATTATTCACGCAGTGGATATTGCAGAACCCGGTGATACAATTATCCTTGCATGTAAAGGACGGGAACCATACCAAATTATGGAGAACTACGTAAAAATGCCGCACAGAGATGATTTAATTGCATTGGATGCTGCATACCGAAAATACCGGAGTGAAGAGTATGTTGACAACAACAGTCCAATTTAGCGGAACGAACAGTCCAGTTTATATTGCAGAATATGAAGAAAACTATATTATCAGCATACCTGACCTGGCGTTTAGTATGCAGGTGGATAATAGTCTCGGCGGCGAAGAGATAGTGGATGAGCTGATTATCCATCTCTTTACGCTGCTTGACGAAGATGAAAGTGAACATGCTGCTAAAGCAATACTATCAGTAATAAGAACTGAGCAAGGAGACAATAATGGAAATAAAAGATGAAATACAAAAACGTAAGACGTTTGGGATTATATCCCACCCTGATGCCGGAAAAACGACTCTGACAGAAAAACTGCTGTTATTCGGCGGTGCTATTCGTGAAGCGGGAACGGTTAAAGGTAAAAAGACTGGAAAATTCGCAACGAGTGACTGGATGAAAGTAGAGCAGGAACGTGGAATCAGTGTGACGAGTTCCGTGATGCAATTTGATTTTGACGGTTATAAAATAAATATTCTGGATACACCGGGACACGAAGATTTCTCGGAAGATACGTACCGAACTTTAATGGCTGTAGACTCGGCAGTTATGGTTATCGATGCAGCAAAAGGTATTGAACCTCAGACATTAAAGCTGTTTAAAGTTTGTAAAATGCGCGGTATTCCGATTTTTACATTTATTAATAAATTGGACCGTGTGGGTAAAGAACCTTTTGAACTGCTTGAGGAAATTGAATCAACACTTGAGATTGAAACTTATCCAATGACATGGCCAATTGGTATGGGACCGAGCTTTTTCGGTATCATTAACCGTCGCGAGCGCACGATTAACCCATTCAGAGAAGAAGGTAAATTAACGCTTGACGATGATTATAAGCTGACTGTAGATCATAAAATTGTAGAAGATTCAGCATACAGAGATGCAATTGATGAATTTATGCTCGTAGAAGAAGCAGGAGACGAGTTCGACGAAGAAAAAATTGCCAGAGGCGATCTGACACCGGTATTCTTCGGTTCAGCATTATCGTCATTTGGTATTGAAGAATTCCTCGATACTTATGTTGACTTTGCACCTGAACCGACTGGCCGTGAAACGAAGGATGGTATGGAAGTAAGCCCGACAGATGAAGATTTTTCAGGATTTATCTTTAAAATACAAGCGAACATGGATCCAAGACACCGCGACCGTCTGGCATTTATGAGAATTGTCTCGGGTAAATTTACGCGCGGTATGGATACAGTACTGGCACGTACTAAGAAGAAAAATAAAATTACGCGTGCTACGATGTTTATGGCTGATGATAAAGAAACAATCGATGAAGCATATGCTGGTGATATTATCGGACTATACGATACCGGAAACTATCAGATTGGTGATACTTTATACAGCGGAAAACCGCGTGACTTTGCTGCACTGCCTTTGTTTACACCGGAACTATTTATGAAAGTTTCTGCTAAAAACGTTATGAAGCAGAAGCATTTCTACAAAGGTATCGAGCAGCTTGTGCAGGAAGGTGCGATCCAGTATTACAAATCAATGCATACGAATCAGCCTATTTTAGGAGCTGTCGGACAGCTTCAGTTTGAAGTGTTCGAGCACCGTATGAAAAATGAATATAATACGGATATCATTATGGAGCCTGTCGGCAAGAAGATTGCACGCTGGGTCGAAAATGAGGAAGATATTAAAGATTCTATGAACTCGCCGCGGGCAAACTTAGTGTATGATCGCTTTGATCAGCAGGTCTTTCTCTTTGAGAATGAATTTGCAATGCGCTGGTTCTCGGATAAGTATCCTGAAATTAAATTATACAGCTTGCTGTAAATAAATTTCACTTTACTTTTTACAAATAATAACTTATATTTAATAAGAATTGAAAAACACATATAACTAACCTGTACT
>JBQDHL010000029.1:0-7679 GCA_052093725.1 Jeotgalicoccus sp.
CCTATGTTTTAAATCCCATCAAACGGATATACATAATAATGTGTTCAACAGAACTACAGTAAAAATTATTTGGAGGGATATTATTATGGCACCATTTATTAAAGCGTATCATGATGATGATAAGATCCAAGAAGCGATTGAAATTTTAAAATCTAACAAGGTTGATACGAAAGATATTTATGTTATCACCCACGACGATGATCGTACGAAGCGTATTGCAGACAACTCCGGTGCGAATACTATCGGAATGAGCGAACAAGGTGTTGCTGACGCTGTTAAAACGTCATTCAAGAAAAAAGGCGATGAACTTCGCAATAAATTGCAAAACATCGGTTTTGATGAAAATCAGGCAACTCAGTATGAATCTCAACTCGACAAAGGTGTCGTTTACCTGATTATTACAGAAGCTTACGGTATCGACTTAGATACTCTGTTAGCTTAATCATATAATAAATTTACAGAGCTGCGCCCCACTATATTTTGGGTGCGGCTTTTTTGGTGTGTGCGCCCTCCTACGTTTACTGATTAATTAAGATGACAAGCATTATCCCGCTTTAATGAACGCGATTTTTTATTTAGTTTTCGAAATTTATTGTTGTAAAAGGTTAATTTCATCTATTATTTATTGTGATGAAGACTTATAATAGTCCATTGTGAATAAAGATACGCATCAATGAATAGGAGACGCAGCATGACACGACAAATATCTGAAATATTCTGGATGAGAGCCATTGCCTGTATCGGCATTGTGGTCCTTCACTCTATTTCACTTACAATCGCTAACAATCCTGATTTAGTTAAAAATCAGTGGCCGACGTATGTTCAGCTTTACTTGATGTTCTGTACCCCACTTTTTGTGTTTATTACTGAATTTTTAAATGCTAATAAGTATGGAGATAAGCTAAAAAAGGGGTTTATAAGGAAAAGATTATTGTACCTGGGTGTACCTTACGTATTATTAAACCTATTTTGGACTATTGATAAATACGCTCCTCAGAGTTTAATGGAGCTGATTGACGGTTTTATAATGGTGTCCATCCGCGGACATTCGGTTACATATTTTATCCTGATTATCTTTCAGTTTTATATTTTACATATAATTTTCTCAAAATACTTGAGAAAACTAAACCCGTTCTCAGTCATTGCAGCTTCGATAGTACTGACATCTGCTTACTGGGGAATACGCTTAATATATCCGGCGCCGGATCACATCCTTGGCCAGTTGTTATGGGCAAAAGAAGGACAGACGATTTTTATCGGCTGGATTACCTACTTTTTACTGGGATACTATATCGGTATCCACTATGAGGCGTTTAAAGCGAACATTAGGAAATACAGTGCGCTCATTATTGCACTGTTTATATTCAGCATGTTTTTCGTTTTAATGATACATAACTTCGGCATCAACAGCGCCATGGGATCTAAACGTCTGGATACGCCGATTTATACTACGGCAGTGATTCTGATGATGTTTCTGGTTTCTTCATATTATAACTATGTGCCGAAATTTATAATGCACATCAGCAATTATTCATTTGGCATTTATCTGCTGCATCTCATTTTTATTAATGATATGGGCATGATGACGGATATCGTCTTTTGGGATATAACTTATAAAACTATACTTGCTATATGCCTGTCGATATTCACGGCTTATGTATTTAATCTGAGTAAGTATGGTAAGTTTCTCGTTGGAAATGTTGGTAAAACGAAGTACGACCTGCCGCCACCGAATATCAATCTAGATGTCGACGTTGGATTCAAGAAAGATGAAATGGCGTAACAAATGTCGTTCTAATTTTAGCCTGAACTAGCATTCCTCCGCCTACTTCACAACACACAAAAAACTGAAGCAAACCGTATCACCGGCTGCTTCAGGCTGTTTTACCTCTATTTATTGGAAGGTATATGTTAACGGTGAACCATTTACCGTTCATTTCCGCATTCATTTTCCCATCCATTTTTTCAACTAGCTTTTTAGACATATACAGTCCTAATCCGCTGGCTTCCACATTGGTTCTGCTCACGTCTTCTGTATAGAATCTCGAAAACACTTTTTCTATTGCGATTTTACTGTCTGTTTTCACATCGTTTTTTACACTGAATTTCAAATAATTATCCTGCATACTGTAGCTGATGATTGCCGTACTGTCAGCATATCTCAATATATTTTGGATAATGTTTTGGACGACACGCACTGTTATTAGCTGGTCAGCAATAATTTCATCACTTTTACTATATTCGGGAAATACCACTTCTAAATGATTCACTTCAAATTGTTCATAGAACGATAAAAAGGTTTCTTCTACTAAAGCTGGCAGCGCGATCGACGTCAGTTCCATTTCTTTCTGGTTTGTTTCAATCCGTGCCAGATCATAAAAACTGTCCGTCATTTCTATCAACCGGTTCACTGAACGTTCGATCACGTTTAAATACTGCTGCCTCTTTTCAATATCGTCTGTCTTTCTTAGCAGCTGTACATAGCCGTTAATCGAAGTCAGCGGTGTACGCAGATCATGTGAAATTCCAGCGATGGACAGTTTCACATTGTCTTCCATTTTTTTAGACTGCCGGTTTTTATCTTCATATACATCAATCATTTTGTTCAGTTCTTCAACAAGATCCAGTGTTTCTTTTTGCCGGAAGTCCACCGACAGCCTGCTGCCGAATCCCGAGTGCACCGGCATCGTTTTAAGTTTATTTTTTAGTTTGCGCAGTTCTATTTTTAAGAAAAATATATAAAAAAGAAGCGCAAGTATTAAGAAGATAAACAGCCATCCCCACATAATACTGCACTCCTTTCGTTAATCGAATTTAAATCCGATACCCCATACCGTTTTGATGTAGTTGTGGGAGGATGAATTAATTTTGCTTCTTAAATTGCTTATATGCATATTGACTGTTTTATCGCTGTCGAAGTACGGTTCATTCCAAACGCTTTCGTACAGGTTTGCGCGGCTGAATACTTTTTGCGGCTGCTCTAATAATAAGAGCAGTATCGCATATTCACGCCCGGTTAAGTGAATAGTCTCTTTGTCGATAACGACTTCTCGTGTGTCTAAGTTAACGTTAATATTTTTATATTGTATTTCGTTATTATCAGTGGCCGGCGCCTGCACTGTATGGCGCAGTTGTATATTAATACGTGCAAGCAGCTCATTGATATCGAATGGTTTTGTAATATAGTCATCTGCACCGTTCGTCAGCAGTTCAAGCTTCGATGCCTGATCGTTTTTCGCTGAAATAACAATAATCGGCACGTTGGATGCTGCTCTGATATTTTTAAGAAATTCTTCGCCTTTAATGCCTGGAAGCATTAAATCCAGCAGCACAAGATCGACGTGGTTATGTTCAAATAATAAGCTGCCTTCTGTGCCGGAATATGCACTCAGCGTTTCAAATTTATGCAGTTCGAGGGTCTCTTTAAGGAGCGCATGAATTGCTGTATCGTCTTCTATTATTAAAATCATAGTCATAGTATCAGCCTACTTTATATCTGTCCGTTTAAACATAATAATTCCTATAAATGATGATACCACGATAGTTACGATGCTGACCAATACCATTTTCGGGTACAGCTCGATAGCTGCCGGATCCGTAAAGTTCATGAAGATAAAGAATGATTCTGTAAACCAGAATGTAAGCTCACCGAAGTTTTCCGTGTGCTGGAATAAGCTCGGTGCGGCAGCCGTTACAGCTGTATAGATAAACGTCCAGACTAGTGCAATACCGCTGCTTTTTGAGAGGAAACTGATCATGACATATAAGGATATATTAGCCAGTATTAATAGATAGAGTGTGACAAATACTTTAGCTGAGAAGACCATATAATTACTTATTCCTGGTACATCGCCAAATCCGTAAAGAACCGAGTAGCAAATTATGCCGAGTGCTGTCATTATAACTGAGGCAATCAGTGTAACCAGTGCTGCAGCTGAAAGTTTAGTTAAATAGTAATGCGTGCGGCTGCGGCCGAGTGATAATGCATTTCGTATCGTACCATGCTGGAATTCTTCACCGATGAAAAAGCTAATAAACGCACCGATTATAAATAGAATATTTAAGTCGTTTTTCTCCAGCATCAGTATACCTGTTGCACCGTTAATTACTTTATCCTTGGCCTGTTCAGGTGTGACACCATAGTATGAATTGAATTCTGTTAAGCCTGCCTGATACAGCGGCAGAAAAATTAAAAGCCCAAGTACAATCCATAGTTTTTTACTGCTGATCAGTTTGATTCGTTCTGCAGTTAATAAATTAAGCACGGTGCACACCTCCTGTAAGCTGAAGGAAATAATCCTCAAGTTTTTGTCTTGTCGTTGCAATTCTTGACACTTTAACACCTGCACTGACGAGTGCATGGTTGATTTTAGCTGCGTCATCCAGTCGTTCGTAAATATTAATTACGGTGCTGCTGATGACTTCGTAATCTTTAATATTCAGTTCATCCAGTACAGTCACTGCTTTCTCGGATGAATTTGTTTCAAGTTCAATATACTGACGTGTCACTTCTGAAAGTTCATCTCTCGATAGTTCATTAATCAGTTTCCCGTCGTGGAGAATACCGTAATGTGTCGCAATCTGCGACAGTTCATCTAATATGTGGCTTGAGAGCAGCACAGTCATACCGCGTTCAGTTACAAGGCGCTGAATAATTTCACGCATTTCAACGATACCTGACGGATCGAGTCCATTAATCGGCTCATCTAAAATAAGGAATTCAGGGTTTGTCACAAGCGTGCATGCAATCGCGAGACGCTGGCGCATACCGAGTGAAAAGTTTTTCACTTTTTTCTTGCCGGTACCCCCTAAATTCATCATTGACAGAAGCTCATCGATTTCTCTGTCGCCGACACCCCCGTTCGCTGCCTGCACCTGCATATTTTTATAAGCTGTCAGTTCCAGATACAATGCCGGAGTCTCAATGGACTGTCCCATTTTTCTTCGTGCACGCTGCAGTCCTTTTGGTCCTGTCTCTCCGAAAAGTTCGATGTCACCTTCATCTGTTGAAATCAGCCCCATCACAGTGCGCATAAATGTAGACTTCCCTGCCCCGTTTGCTCCGATAATACCGTAGACCATTCCCCTTTTTATTTCTATAGATACTTTATCGAGTGCTTTATATTTACCGTATATTTTTGAAATATTTGAAGCTCTGAGTATCGTGTTTGTCATAAATATCTTCCTTTCAAAACTGATAAACTAATCATAACCACTATGTATAAAGAAAGTGACTGTAAAGATATAAAGAAAGTGAAAAGAAACCGGCATAAAAATATCCTGAAACATTAACGTCTCAGGATATTGTAAATTATATTTCTTTCTTATTCTCTGCTTCGTCAACTGTTTCATTGGGCCCGCGGTTTTCTTTTGAACGTTTACGGTTTCTTTTAACAACCCACATCGACATCGATAAAACGAACGACAGTACTGCTAAAAATGCAGCGTAGCCTAAGAGTGGCTTCCATTCGAGGGTATTGTAAAAATTCGGCATTACAAATGCCGCAATCCCCATTGCAACGAACGTCACAACTGGCATAAGCAGATATTTATTCGTGAAAAAACCAACGGCCATTGAAAGAATTATAACCGCTAAAATTGTATATATATAAAACTGTACATCACTGACCATATCATCACCTCTATATTAAATTATTACCCCATTTTTTAAGAAACACTCACAATTTCTAATGAATATACAATATTCAAAATTTTATGTATAATAAGTTGTGTAATAAAGGGATAAAAAACCAGGGAGATGATTTAATGTCAGAGTTACAAAACAGACAGGATGTCGATGCTAATTACACATGGGACCTCAGTCCATTATTCAAGGATGATGATTCATGCACGTCGGCGATTGACTCTGTAAAACAGAATGTGGATTCTTTTGAATCAGAATTCGCGGGACAGATTGAAGATGTTGCATCAGCTGTCAAAGCAATCGACACTTACCGCAATATTTTAGAACAGTTTGTTTTAATTGGTACATATGCGAACTTGCGTTTATCAGGGGACCGCAGCGATCAGGAGGCACAGAAACTTGGTGCACTCGTTGGCAATGCGGGGACAAATTTAAGTTCGAAAACAAGCTTTTTACAAAGTGAATTATTAGCAAAAGATGAATCTTTCTTAGAAGATGTTGCTAAAGAGAAAGAGGAATATACAGGATTTATCGAAGATTTACTGCGCGATAAACCATATCAGCTTGACCAGAATGTAGAAAAAGCACTCGCTTCATTCTCTTCTGTCTTTAACGGACCGTACGATTTATACCAAAAAACTAAATTACTCGATATCGACTTCGGTACGTTTACTGCTAACGGTGAAGAGCATTCTTTATCGTATTTAGCATTTGAAGGCGGACTTGAAGCAAATTCTGATAAAGAAGTCAGACGCGCAGCGTTTAAGAAATTCTCAGAATCACTGCGTCAGTATCAGCACACGACAGCTGGTACATACGACATTCATTTAAAGCAGGAAAAAGCTGAGGCGGATCTGCGCGGCTATGACTCAGTAATCGACTACCTGCTCCACGGACAGAAAGTCGACCGTACATTATACGACCGTCAGATTGATGTCATTACTGAAGAACTGGCACCGCATATGAGACGTTACGCTAAACTACTTAAAAAAGTACATGGTCTCGATACAATGCGCTACGAAGATTTGAAGATTCCATTGGATCCGGCAAGCGAACCAGAAATCAGTGTTGAAGAATCACGTAAATATATTCTCGATGCACTTGGGATTATGGGTGAAGATTACACGGACATGATTAACCGTGCATACGATGAACGCTGGATTGACTTCGTTATTAATAAAGGTAAATCAACAGGTGCATTCTGTTCAAGCCCGTACGGCTCACATCCGTATATCTTAATCTCATGGTCTTCTTTAATGGAAGAAGTTTTTGTTCTTGCTCATGAACTTGGCCATGCAGGACACTTCTATAATGCAAACCGTGCGCAGAATATTTTTGATACGCGCCCTTCTATGTATTTTATCGAAGCGCCGAGTACGATGAACGAAATGCTTGTTGCAAATAATCTATTGAAGAATTCGGATGATCCGAAATTCAAACGCTGGGTAATCAGTTCAATTATTTCACGTACGTACTATCATAACTTCGTGACTCACCTGCTGGAAGCTGCGTATCAGCGAGAAGTATATAACCGCGTGGATAACTACGAATCGGTAACGGCAGAATCACTGAACGAAATTAAACGCGGAGTAATTGAGAAATTCTGGGGTGACGATGTAGACATTACTGAAGGTGCTGAACTTACTTGGATGAGACAACCTCACTACTACATGGGACTTTATCCGTATACGTACTCTGCAGGACTCACAATCGCGACAGAAATGTCACAGCGCATTCTGAACGAAGGACAGCCGGCAGTCGACGAATGGCTGGAAGTTTTAAAAACAGGTGGCAAAGAAACGCCGGTTGATTTAGCTAAAATGGCAGGCATCGATATTACAACAGATGCACCGCTGAAAAACACAATTAAATATATCGGTGAACTGGTTGATGAACTGGAAAAACTGACTGAAGAAATCGAAGGATAGTATTTATTAAACTGGAGGGGCTGCTGCCCTTTCCAGTTTTTTGTCTTTGCAGGTATTTTCGCAGGGGAAGCGACGTCGTCCGTGTTTTTTATCCAGAGTAACAATGA
>JBQDHL010000029.1:7779-17585 GCA_052093725.1 Jeotgalicoccus sp.
CCTTTTGATAAGTTGAATGTAGCTTTGATATCTTCGGGTGAGCTCTTATCTGTGAATTCCATCATATCGCCGTTCATCTGCATGTATTCAACGATGCGTTCGCCGTCTGTGGCTAAGCGTTTGTATGCTTTTTCAAGGAATGATGCGTTGACTTCGCCTTTTTCGTTGATGCCGATAACGCGGAAGTTGACTTCCTGGCCAAGGCGAGGTTCCTGTTCACGTTCTGTTTCGTGGACGAATACTTTATATCCTTCATCGGATAAAATAAATGTACCCACACGTAACAGACGGTACGGACGGCCTTTAAGCCATTTGTTACCGAGTGTTTCGTAGTCTTCTTTTTGGAGTGGCTGGAATTTCTCGTCTGCTTCTGTTTCGTTGATTAGACGTCCGAACATCTGATCATCTGCTTCAACACGAATTGTTGCGTATACTTTGTCGCCTACTTGCGGCCATACTTCTTTCACACGCGGTAAGTCGAGCCACGGTATTAAAATTTCGCGCGGTGAACCAATTTCGAGGTATGCGCCGTCACGGTTTACTTCACTGACTTCAGCGTAGCCGAAATTTTCAGCAGTGATGCTCGGAATTTTTGGTGTTGCGAATAGTTCGCCAGAGCGGTTTGGATATATAAATACGAGTACTTCTTCATCGATCTCGAATTCTTGATCGCCTTCAATTTCTGAACCGTTCATGCGGATAACCTTGTTGTCTTCTGCAGCTAAGTGATACGTCGATCCTTCTTTTTTAATTACTTTTAAAAATTGTGTAGTACCTGAAAGTTTTGTCATATAGACTCCTCATTTAAATTGTTTCTATTGTGTATTATTAGTTTATCAGTTAATGTTTAATATTGTGGTTTTTAAATAGTAAGCATACGGATGAACATACTGGTGTATTTAAATAATACCATATTTATGGTATTATCGCTTATGAATGTAAACTAAAAAATGATTGTTTTATATAAAGGAGAATGCACATGCTGCAAGTAAGCGAAGTGAGTCTGAGATTTGGAGACAGAAAATTATTTGAAGATGTAAATATTAAATTCACACCGGGGAACTGTTACGGTTTAATCGGTGCGAACGGTGCTGGGAAATCTACTTTCCTTAAAGTGCTGACAGGCGAAGTTGACTCGGACGGACACGTTATTTTAGGTGCTGACGAGCGTATGGCCTTCCTGCGTCAGGATCACTTCGGATTCGAAGACACACGCGTATTAGATATCGTTATGATGGGCCATGAAAAATTATGGTCGATTATGAACGAGAAAAACGAAATTTACATGAAGCCTGACTTTTCGGATGAAGATGGAATCAGAGCAGCTGAACTCGAAGGAGAATACGGCGAAATGGGCGGCTGGACTGCTGAAAGTGACGCAGAAACACTCCTTCACGGCCTTGGTGTAACACACGACCTAGTTGATAAAACGATGGGTGAAATCGATAACACGGCAAAAGTTAAAGTGCTTCTTGCACAAAGCCTGTTCGGTAACCCTGACGTACTTCTCCTGGATGAGCCTACAAACGGTTTAGACATTGAAGCAGTTCAGTGGCTTGAAGAATTCCTGATTAACTTTGAGAACACAGTCATTGTTGTATCCCACGACAGACACTTCTTAAACAACGTATGTACGCATATCGCTGACTTAGACTTCGGGAAAATCCAAGTATATGTAGGAAACTACGACTTCTGGTACCAGTCAAGCCAGATGGCATTACAAATGTCTCAGGATCAAAACAAGAAAAAAGAAGAAAAAATTAAAGAGCTTAAAGACTTCGTTGCACGTTTCAGCGCCAACGCTTCGAAATCAAAACAAGCTACAAGCCGTAAGAAGATGCTCGAAAAAATTGAACTGGATGATATTAGACCATCTTCACGTCGTTATCCTTTCGTCGGCTTTACGTCTGAAAGAGAAATCGGTAACGAACTCTTAACAGTAAGAGATCTTACTCATTCTATAAAAGGCGAAAAAGTGCTGGATAATATAACGTTCACACTGTCACCGAACGACAAAATAATTTTAACAGGCGGTTCTGAACTGCAGCGCACTACCCTCTTACGTATTCTTGCAGGAGAAATTACTCCGGACGCCGGAACTGTTACATGGGGTGTCACAACTTCACAGAGTTACTTCCCGAAAGATAACTCGGAGTTCTTTGAAGGCGTTGATTTAAGCCTGGTTGAATGGCTGCGTCAGTACGCTCCTCCTGAAGAACAGACTGAAACGTTCCTCCGCGGTTTCTTAGGAAGAATGCTGTTCAGCGGTGAAGAAGCGAAGAAAAAAGCAAGCGTTTTATCCGGTGGAGAGAAAGTCCGTGCAATGCTCAGCAAAATGATGCTGTCACAGTCGAACGTTCTTCTAATGGATGAGCCGACTAACCACCTTGACTTAGAGAGTATTACTGCAGTTAACGACGGTCTGAAAAAATTCAAAGGGTCAATTATCTTCACTTCACATGACCTTGAGTTCATTAATACAATTTCAAATGTAGTGCTTGATTTAAGCGACAACAAAGCAATCGTCAAGGAAATCAGCTACGAAGATTACCTGATCGATAAAGGTATTATAAAGAAATAGGAATTGTCTGTTTACTTTGAATACTTTGTTATGTATAATGACAATCAACATCAAAAACTGAATAGTACGGATGAGGCGCATCAATCAACAGTACTCATATACTTAACTTCTGCAAAAGTGTATATGACGAAAGGGTGAGATGCCGAAATAGTTAACGGTGCAGCCGTTAACTGTTGGATCTAGCGGTTAAGAGCTATGGATTTGTCATTATTTGTTAAGAATAATGGAGGGCATCGCTTGTATATAAATTTAAAACAAGTCCGGTACCCGGGCTTGTTTTTTTATTTATAAAAAACTATTCAGATAAACTTCTAGGAGGCTGTATTTTATGAAACTCGCAATTGTCGGAGCAACAGGTGTCGTCGGTACAAAAATGCTTGAAATGGTAGCACAGTATAAGATTCCTTATAACGAACTGGTACTCTTCTCTTCTAAACGTTCAAGCGGTAAAGAACTTGAAGTGAATGGTGAAACTTTTACAGTTCAGGAATTAACTGAGGACAGTACGAAAGATGGTTTTGATTATGTAATTATGAGTGCCGGCGGTTCAACGAGTGAAAAGTTCGCCCCGCTATTTGAAGCGGCAGGTTCAATCGTTATCGACAATTCAAGTTTCTTTAGAATGCATGAAGATATCGATTTAATCGTTCCGGAAATTAATACACCAACATTAAACCGTAAAATTATCGCGAACCCGAACTGTTCAACAATCCAGTCGGTCATCGCTTTAAAACCACTATACGATAAATTCGGCGTAAAACGCGTACACTACGCAACATATCAGTCAGTTTCAGGTTCCGGTGCAGGCGGCATCAGAGACCTTGAAGAAGGTGCAAAAGGCGCTGAGCCGACAACGTATCCGAAACCGATTTTCAATAACGTTATTCCGCAAATTGATGTATTTTTAGATGATGGCTATACGAAAGAAGAAGTCAAAATGATCGATGAGACGAAGAAAATTCTCGGTGACGATAACATGCAGGTCACTGCAACATGTGTCAGAGTCCCGGTGATTTCAAGTCACAGTGTGCAGATTAACGTGACACTCGACAAGTCCGCTACTGAGGAAGAAGTCAGAGACGTATTCAGAGATATCCCGCATATCGTCTTAATGGATAACCCGGCTGAAGGTGTTTACCCTACTCCGTTTGAAGCGACGGATGAGAATGAAATTTACGTTGGCCGTATCCGTAAAGATCCGACATTGGAAAATACGTTCCACGTATGGTGTGTCGGCGATAACATTCTAAAAGGTGCAGCGCAGAATACAGTGCAGATTTTGAAATCATTAATTGATAACAAATAAGGGAGCAGATATATATGAGTCCGATTTTTGAAGGTATTGGCGTGGCAATGACCACCCCGTTTAGAAATAATCAGGTAGACTACGATGCTTTTAGCAGCCACATTGAGTATTTAATTGAAAACAATGTTCAGAGTTTAATTGTTAACGGTACTACAGGTGAATCTCCTACTTTATCGCCGGAAGAAATTAAAGAACTACTCCGCACAGGTGTTGAAACTGCTGCAGGACGCGTACCGGTTATTGCAGGTACAGGTACAAACTCAACTCAGCAGTCGATTGAACTATCGGTGTTCGCAGAAGAAACAGGTGCTGACGGTGTTATGCTGATTACGCCCTACTACAATAAAAGTAACCAGCGCGGTTTAATCGCTCACTTTACAGCGATTGCCGACAGCATTAATATTCCGGTTATTTTATATAATGTGCCTGGACGTACAGCGATGTCGATTGATCCTGAAACAGTGTTAGAGTTAAGCCGTCACAAAAATATCGTTGCACTGAAAGATGCAGTGGGCGATTTAAACTATACAATCAATGTTTTAAACCTTGTTGATTCTGAATTTTCGCTATACAGCGGTAACGACGACAACCTTTGCGACTTCACGGCACTCGGCGGTAAAGGCTTGATTTCAGTAGTCGGCAACGTCATTCCAGGTGAAATGCAGGAAGTATACGAGCGTATCGCCGCAGGCGACGCTACAGCAAGACAGCGTTTCGAATCACTCATGCCGGTAATCAACGCAGTACAAATCGATGTTAATCCAATTCCGGTTAAAGCATTAACAGCTGAACTCGGGTATGGTGATTATGAGCTGCGTCTGCCACTTTTACCGCTTGAAGAAGATGCAAGACAAGCAATTGTCGATGCATTTAACGAATTCAGAAAAGGTGTAAGAGTATGAGAATACTCTTAATCGGCTACGGGACGATGAATAAAATTGTTGCCAGGCTCGCGCTTGAATCAGGACATGAAATTGCGGGAGTAATTTCATCCGGTGAGACTGACTACCCTGTTTTTACAAACATCGATGAAGCGAATGCGGATGTGGCAATTGATTTCTCTAATCCTGAGCGCATTCAGCCGCTGATTGAAAAAGAATTCAAAACTCCCCTCGTTGTGGCAACGACCGGAAATAAAGAAGAAATTGTCGCGACATTAAAAGAGCGTGCTGAACAGGCGCCGGTATTTTTCAGTGCCAACATGAGTTACGGAGTCCACGTGTTAAACAACCTGCTCCGTGATGCTCTGTCACAGCTTGGTGATTATGATCTGGAGCTGGTTGAGCGTCATCACAATAAAAAAGTCGATGCACCGAGCGGTACGCTCGTAAAACTCCTCGACACAGCACTGGAAGAGCGTGACGGCAGCTATCCGGTTTACGACCGGTCACAGGAAACTACGGCGCGTTCGACAGACGAAATCGGTGTCAGCGCAATACGTGGCGGCACGATTGTCGGCGAGCATGAGGCGATTTTTGCCGGGCTCGATGAAGTCATTGAATTGAAACACATTGCACAGTCGAAAGATATATTTGCGAACGGTGCAATTAAAGCAGCAGAAAGTCTGGTAAACAAAGAAAACGGATTTTACGACTATAACAACATATTCTAAGGAGTTTTTACACAATGGAAAAATTTACGGCAGAAGAGATCATTCAGTACATTTCAAACGCGGAGAAAGAAACACCGCTTAAAATTTATATCAACGGCAGCTTTGAAGATGTCGAGTTCGATGAATCATTTAAAGTATTTGGTACAGCAGATTCAAAAACTGTTTTTGCAGATGCTCGTGACTGGCAGAAATTTTATCCTTCAATTGAAGATAAAGTTACAGACATCGTTATCGAACAGGACCGTCGCAACTCGGCTATCCCTTTAATGGACTTAACGAATACGAAAGCACGTATCGAACCTGGTGCATTCATTCGTGAACATGCAGTCATCGGTGACGGCGCGGTTGTCATGATGGGCGCGTCAATTAACATCGGTGCAATCGTCGGCGAAGGCACAATGATTGATATGAACGCAGTTTTAGGCGGTCGTGCAACGACTGGTAAAAACGTTCACGTTGGTGCTGGTGCAGTACTTGCTGGTGTAATTGAACCGCCAAGTGCGTCCCCTGTCGTTATCGAAGATGATGTATTAATCGGTGCGAACGCTGTTATTTTAGAAGGCGTTACTGTCGGTAAAGGTGCAATCGTTGCAGCTGGCGCAATCGTGACTGAAGACGTTCCGGCAGGCAGTGTTGTTGCAGGAACTCCGGCACGTGTCATTAAGCAGGCAAGCGAAGTAACGGGTTCTAAAAAAGAAATCGTTCAGGCACTCAGAAAGCTGAATGACTAATGTCTGACGCTTATACTGATGAGCTTAAGTTTGTCACTGAACACCGGAGATATTTGCATCAGCATCCGGAATTAAGTCTTAAAGAATATAAAACGACTGAGTACATTATTTCTGTGCTTGAAGAAATCGGTATACCATCCTACCGGGTGCTGGATACGGGTGTCGTTGCTTACTTAGAAGGTAACAGTGCGACTACACTTGGCTTCCGTGCCGATATTGACGCACTTCCGGTACATGAACAGAATGATATTGAATATAAAAGCGGCAACGATAATGTAATGCACGCATGCGGACACGACGGGCATACGACTGCCCTTCTTTTATTTGCACAGCGTGCAAAAGCTTTGGCGGATAAAGGAAAGCTGAAACACAATTCGGTATTTATTTTCCAGCCGTCGGAAGAAGCGAATGCCGGTGCGAACTTAATGATTAATGCATGGAATAATCGTCCGGATTTCGATGCGATTTTTGGCGTGCATTTAATGCCGGATGAAGATGAAGGACTCGTTTTATACAGAGACGATGAACTCACAGCAAGTGCAACGGAATTTCACTTTACGGTGAAAGGTTCAAGCGCTCACGTGGCACAGAAACATCAGGGTGTTTCCGCACTGGAAACAATCTTGAAAATCGCTGCAGAAGTCGGCAATATTCAGCAGTTCCATTTAGACGGTTTAAACCGTAATATTATTCATATGGGTCAGCTCAGTTCCGGTGAAGCTGTCAATACAGTACCTGCAAACGCAGCTCTCCGCGGAACTATCCGCACGTACGAAGCGTCGGATCTTGCGGTAATTAAAACGCAGCTGACAAAGATAAAAGAAGCTGCAGAATTATTGTACGGTGCGTTGGTTGAACTGAATTATACTGAAGGCTATCCGGCAGTAAAAAATAATCCGGAATTAAAAGAACTGGTCGAATCATCGATTGCAGGAGCCGGACTCCGCGGTGTAGAGAAAGATAAACCGTATTTATTCGGAGAAGATTTCAGTTTTTATTCAAACATCGCAAAAACGTATTTTGTCTTTGCAGGAGCACGTAATTTAGAAAAAGGCTATGCATCAAGCCTTCATACAGATACGTTTAACTTTGATGAGCGCGTGCTGATCAAAGTGGCAGATTATTATGAAGCGCTGTTAAATAACTACTAATGTCAGGGAGCGATAGCAATGGGTGGTACTTTTCAAATAGATGAAGCGCAGTTTATCGAACAGGCTCGTCAGTTTCAGCTGGAGGGCCGGACGATTGCCGTTGTAAAAAATAATGCGTACAACTATGGTCTTGAATTCGCGGTTAAAGCATTTGCAATTTCAGGAATCCGTGCGTTTGCGACGACTTCGGTGGACGACGCGGTTAAGATTAGACACATGTGCGGAAGTAATGTTGATATTATTTTAATGAATCCAACGACGGAATTTAAACGCGCACGCATGTTCAATCTGCATATCACCCTGCCCTCCCGGGACTATTATGACGCTTATAAACACGAGCTTCATGATATACATATCCATATAGAATATGCCGGATTATTTAATCGTTCCGGTCTGTCTTCTATAGAGGAATTTCAATACATTTTAAATGATATGAAAGAATCAGGCATTGAACTTAATTTCACGGGACTTTGGACACACTTCGGCTATTCCGATGAATTCGACGGTATTTATGAAACTGAACGCAGCATGTGGAAAGAGTTTGTTAACGACGTGCTGGAGCTTGGCATTGAACCTTCAATTATTCATGCACAGAACAGCGCGAGTTACGTGAGGGATGGTCTGCTGGATAAGCACTCGCATGTCCGTTTAGGTATCGGACTGTACGGCTCGAAACCTTATGCAGATTTAGACGATAAAGACTTTGTTCAATCGTCGGCATTGTCAGCACCGATTGTTCAGTTCAGAAGTTTAACTGCAGGCATGACGCTCGGCTACGGTGCAGCGTTTAAAGCAGATGAAGACTGTACAGTCGCTGTTGTTGATATCGGCTACGGTGACGGCGTGCTCCGTGCACGTGCCGGACATGAATGTGAAATCGGCGGAAAAAATTATCCGATTGTCGCACTTATGATGAGCCATTTAGTCGTACTGGTGGACGACAATGTAAAGGGTGATATGCCTGTTTATCTGTATAACAGCAGACTCCGCATCGACAAATATACGAACCTGGGTGTCGGCGCCAATTCTGAACAGCTCGGTGCGTTAAACTACCAATCATTAGGGAGAGAAATTATTTATGACGTTTAATTATCAATCAGGAGAACTACAGGTAAGAGGACATAAAATCAGTGATATTGCTGCACGATACGGTACGCCGATCATCATATACGATGAAACGTATATGACCGGAATGATGCAAAAATATCACAGTGTATTAAAAAGTCATAACCTTCCCTACTCTGTGTCATACGCATCAAAAGCATTCAGCAGCGTCCAGATGATAAAACTGCTCGAAGAACAAAATATGGAACTCGATGTCGTATCGATTGGAGAACTGTATACAGCTTTAGCTGCTGGATTCCCTGTTGAAGATATTCACTTCCACGGGAATAATAAGACACCTGAAGAGATTGAATATGCTTTAGCGCATGGTGTCAGGTTTTTTATCATAGATGGTTTGGATGAGATTGAACTGATTGACGGGCTTGCGAATGATGATGTTAACGTGCTGATCCGTATTAATCCGAGTGTTGAAGTGAACACGCATGACTATATTTCAACGGGACAGGAAGATAGCAAGTTCGGACTGTCACTGTCGAACGGTGCAGCGAAGACAGCAATTGATAATATTAACGCGAGTAAGTATTTGCAGTTTAAAGGCATTCACTATCATTTAGGTTCGCAGCTTGACGACGACACGCCGTTTATCAATGCAGTGACGAATGTTTATGGCTGGCTCGATGAACATAATATCGATATTGAAATATTAAACATGGGCGGCGGTTACGGTGTGAGATATACCGAAGATGATGTACGTTTCCCGATTGAAGAAGGATTTAACGCGATTATCGGTCACTTAAAAGAAGTTGTCAGTGCATCTGGCCGTGAACTGCCGCACGTTATGATTGAACCAGGCCGTTCAATTGCCGCAGAAGCAGCAATTACCGTGTACGAAGTCGGTACAATCAAGGATATTCCGAGAGTTGCGAAATACGTCTCTATTGACGGCGGCATGAGCGATCATATTCGTACACCTCTATATGGTGCAGAATATGAAGTTGTGCCTGTAAGTGATGGTAATGAGGATGCTGACGGTGTGTCGACACACGTTGTCGGTAAACTATGCGAATCCGGAGACATTATCGGTAAAAACAAAATGCTGCCGGGTAATTTGCAGCGCGGTGATCTGCTCGCTGTGAAAACTACCGGAGCATATCACTATTCCATGGCATCTAATTACAACCAGATGCGTAAACCCGCAGTCGTGTTTGTTAGTGAAAACGGTGTGCGTCAGGTAATTAAACGCCAGACATTGGAACAGCTGATTGAAAACGATGTAAGATAGATATTAATAGAACACCCGTCTGAAAGTTATACTTTCATGCGGGTGTTTTTCGTTATGAGATTGATTTAATTGGTAAAT
>JBQDHL010000030.1:0-17387 GCA_052093725.1 Jeotgalicoccus sp.
TATGGGGGATTATAATGACAACATCATTACCAAATTGTCCGAGCTGCAATTCGGAGTATACATACGAGGATGGGCCGCTCTTAATTTGTCCAATGTGCGCGCATGAGTGGACGCCTGAGTCAGCGGAAGAAGAAGCGCTGGCGGCACTCGTAAAAGATGCCAATGGCAACGTCTTGAATGACGGAGATACCGTGACGGTAATTAAGGATTTAAAAATTAAAGGTTCGTCCAATGTAATCAAGCAGGGAACGAAAGTTAAAGGTATCAGACTTGTTGATCCGGAAGATGGTCATGACATTGATTGTAAAATACCGGGTATCGGCCAGATGAATCTGAAATCTGAATTTGTGAAGAAAATAGATTAAGTTTAAAACTAGAAAATACGGTCCGGAACCTTTAAATGAGGGAATCCGGACCGTATTATTTTTTATTCCATTAAACCTTTGCTGTATATTTCAAGCAGGTATTCCAATGTTGTTGGATCGCTGTAGCTGGATGCTGCAGTATCGATTTCAATAACGTTGTCATTTTGTACAGCGGGGATCGACTGCCATACTTCACTTTCAGTAAATGACATGTCTGTCTCTTCACCGCGGCTTAATATAATATAATCACCTGCATATTCTGCCAAGACTTCTTGTGAAATTTCGTAGTATCCATCAGAAGATACAGCGTCTTCTACATTTTCAGGCATCTTTAAATCCATTGCCTGGTACAAAATTTCAGTTCCTCTTCCCCATGCTTCGCCAAATAAATAAAATCCTTTGCCATCAGTCTCAATCACTGTAACGGTAGTATCTTCACCGTGTTTTTCTTTAATCTTACTGCCGATATCTGCAGCACGTTTCTCAAAGTCTTCTGCCCATGCACGGGTTTCATCTTCTTTGCCAACGAGTTTACCTATCTCAATTTGCTGTTCGAGATAATTGAGTTTCCCCCAAGTATAAGTAACGGTTGGTGCAATTTTCTCAAGCTCTTCCAGATTTTCCATGTTGGCTCCTGCAATAATTAAATCAGGATCTTCAGCTAAGATACTCTCTGGTTCAGCTTCAGTCACCTCGGCAACACTTTTCAGGTCTTCTTCAAACAGTGGATTATTTTTAGACCACTGATCAACACCTGTCATTTCAACATCGAGAGCATGAAGATTTGGAGCGTAGGCTAAAGCAACAATGCGTTCCGGGTTTTCAGGAACTTCTACAGGACCGAATTCAGATTCATATGTAATAGTTTCTTCCTTTGATGATACTTCACCGGCAGGTTCTTCTGAACTGCATGCCCCGAGTATTACTGACAGAGCCATCGCAAGTGTAAAACTTAAAATTTTCTTCATAACATTTCTCCTTTTCTTCATCTAATTGAGATGGATTCTCAATGACTGTTTATTATATAATCCAGCTAATTTATAGCTGGATTAGAATTACTGTAATCTAATCATTTAATTTTGCTAAAAGATACAGGAAGTACGGTGCTCCTATAATAGCTACCACAACGCCAGTCGGTATTTCAGCAGGCTGAAGTATGACACGGCCGAGTGTATCAGCAGTTAATACGAGGACTGCTCCGATAAGCGCACATATCGGAATAACGTACTTATGTTTGTTGCCAACAAGTCTTCTCGTCATATGCGGAGCAATTAAGCCGACAAAGCCGATACCGCCGCTGACTGAGACACTCGCTGCGGCAAGACCAACTGCAGCTGCAAGCAGAATCCTGCGTTCTTTTTCGAGATTCATGCCTAAACTGACAGCAGTATGATCACCTAGATTTAACACGTCTAATACCCGGGACTTCATATAGACAAATGGAATCAGAACTACCAGCCAGGGGAGCAGGGCAAGAACGAAGTTCCAGTTGGATCCCCAAATACTGCCGGCAAGCCATGTCGCAACGAAATCATATGTTCTAGGATCGAGTTTTAAGGTAAGGACAATCATTAATGCACTAATTCCTGCAGCAACTGCCACTCCGACGAGTATTAACCGAATTGGAGATACGCCTTCATCCTTTTTGTAAGAGAAAGCATAAATCACAACAGCCGCAGCACCTGCCCCGATGAACGCGAGAACCGGCATAATGAATACAGAGTTGCCAAGATCAGTCGAGAAATATGATACAAAAAGCATGACTGCAAGTCCTGCACCGGCGTTAATGCCGATTATTCCTGGATCTGCCAACGGATTTTTTACGATACCCTGCAGTACAGCTCCCGATACAGCAAGCCCTATACCAATGAGTATGGCAATAGTAATTCTCGGCAGACGGAACTCAAACAGCAGCAGTTCATCACGCGGTTCGCCATTGCCGAATATTGTTTTAATAACAGTGACCGGATCGATGCGTATAACACCTGTATTTAAACTGACGAGAAATAGAACGATTAAAAGAACTATAAAAACACTGGCAACGATTGATGCACGGCGCTGTTTCTTCATGAGACCAGCGGGTTTATACTGATTCATAGCGCTTTACCTCCTTTACGTGCAAGGTATAAGAAGAATGGGACACCGATTAATGAAATGAGTGCGCCAATTGGTATTTCAAAAGGTGCATTCAGCGTGCGTGCGAATAAATCTGCAACAACGACGAGAATTGCACCGACAACTGCGCTGACCGGTATTATCCAGCGGTAATCATAACCGACGAGCTTGCGGGTCAAGTGCGGGACGATTAAGCCGACAAAACTGACTGCACCGACCACTGACACTGCAAGACCGGCAAGTACGACTATAACGCCTGCGCTGATCAGTTTTGTTCTGACTGTGCGTTCCCCGAGACTAACGGCGACTTCTTCCCCGAGACTTAAAATAGTAATAGATTTTGAAATACGCATCGCTATAAATAACATGGTAATAACGATAGGCGTTATTATCGCGAGATGACTCCAACGGGTGCTGGATACGCCTCCGGCATACCAGAATGCCATATCCTGTCCGACGTTAAAGTACAGAGCGATACCTTCACTCAATGCAGTAAGTAATGCTGTAACAGCTGCCCCTGCAAGGACTAAGCGAAGCGGTGTTAAACCATTTCTGCTCATCGAACCAATGCCGTAAACTATACCTGCACCAAGTGCAGCGCCAAAAAACGACATCAGTACAACATAGACATACGGCAGTCCCGGAAAAAAACTGAAACTGATTGCGAGCATCATCACTGCGCCCGCATTCAATCCCAGGAGTCCGGAATCGGCAAGAGGATTTCGTGTCATCCCTTGCATTAATGCACCTGCAACACTGAATGCCGCTCCAACGATTGCTGCACCGATAATACGCGGGAATCGGAGTTCCCATATTATCTGGTGCTGTGTGACAGACCCGTCAAAGTTAAACAAAGCATTCCATATTGTTGATAAGTTTATATCTGCTGCACCAAGTGAAATAGATACTGCAAACGCACACAGCAGAAAAATTATCCCGCCTGAGATGATAACCGTTCCGCGGACAGGTTTTGCAGTATTTTTAACTTCTTTTACTTGTTCTTTATCAGTTAAGGAAGAATTGAATTTACTCATAATCTTTGTCCTGACTGCTTAAATGATAAGAAGTGAAAATCGGATGACCGCTGTAAGGACACTTCTGAATGTCGGCTTCGATATTAAACAATGTTCTTAAATTGTCATGTGTCATTACTTCTTCAGGATTGCCTTTTGTAATAAGATTTCCATCCTTCATTGCTATCATATAATCAGAAAATCTTGAAGCGTGATTCAGGTCATGCAGAACCATAATAATGGTGCGGTGTTCTTCAATATTCAATTTCTTCAAGAGAAGCAGAATGTCGAGCTGGTGAGCGAGGTCCAAATAAGTAGTCGGCTCATCGAGCACGAGTGTTTCCGTGCCTTGTGCAAGAGACATAGCAATCCAGACACGCTGGCGCTGGCCGCCTGACATATCACTGATTTCACGATCTGAGAAATCTGCAAGGCCTGTTACTTCAATCGCCCAGTTAATATAATTATAATCTTCTTTACTTAGAGAACCGAGTGCTTTTCTGTATGGAAAACGACCGTATGAAACAAGTTCAAAAACGGTGAGCCCGCCCGGAGATTCTGCAGTTTGCGGCAAAATCGCCATCTGCTTGGCGATCTCTCTAGTGTCCAGAGTATTAATCGCTTTACCATCGAGTAAAATCGTACCTTTCTCAGCTTTTAATATACGGGAAACCGTTTTTATCAGCGTAGACTTTCCGCAGCCGTTCGGTCCGATAATTGTCGTTATTTTATTTTTGGGAATCGTAACACTTAAGTCATTTATTACCGAACGGTTGTGGTAGCCAACCGCTATATTATTTATTTCAAGTGCGTTCAACACAGTCACCTCTCATATAGATGATTCTTCAAGAGTATTGAGAATCATTATCACTCTGAAAGTTTATGCCAATAATATCCGAATGTCAATATAATATATATCGCTGCGTGAAAAAGGGTACAAGATAATTAAAGTGTAAAGGAAAGAAGGGGTCTGATGAAACGGCGTGGAATGATTGAAAAACTGTGGGCAGAAGAAAAATATAAAGTTATGATGCATTCGCAAAAACATTATAATTTAATCAGGGAAGAATTGAAAAAAGATATCTCAATAGAAACGCTGGAAATATTGATTAATGATGCATTTAAAATTACGCCGGAATCTGGTTCTGTAATCAATACAGCTGATCATATGTGGGGATATTTTAAAAAAGTATGTACGGCTGCAGAGAAAAATGAATATATGCGTTTAAAAGAAGCTTATAAAAAAGAAGAGGTGCCGGCTGAAAAGATGCTGGCTTTTATTAGAAAGTCAGCAGATAAATACGAAGTGGAGTACTTGCAAAAATCTACTGTGTTGCATAAATAAAAAATACAGCACGTCAATAACGTACTGTACTTAGAGGTGAGCGATTATTATACTGAATATGCTAGGATGATGAAGCCAATCGGGCACCGACGGGAAGTACAACCTTATTTTCTTGTTTAGCCCCATGATATTATCCTCTGCCGGCGTGTTTATTTATTTTAGGATGAATATATTTATAATCAGCAGCTTCTTCTGTTGTAATTGTTCGCTCTGAAACTTCATATGCTTCAAGGAAATTCATTTCCGACACAGCGAATGAACCGTCTTCATAGACAGTTTCAATGTAGGAAACGTGCCCGATTTCACCGCGGTCAGTCTGCATTAATGAACCTTCTTCAGGTACATTATTTACAACATAGCCGTCATCTTCTGCACGATCTGCCCAGTACTCAGCATCGTTCCATGTTCGTTCTATCATCATGCCGTCTTCCTTAACTTTATCGAAAACATAGTACGTACATTCTCCCTGATCATATGTATTATTTTCCATAGGATTAGGTGTGAGAATAATTCTAAGTTCTTCTATTAAGCCATCATCAGTTTTACTGTCTGCATAAACTAAACCAAATGCCGCAGCAGCGATAATGATGATGGGAAGTATAATTCTTTTCATAAAATAGTGTCCTTTCCAAAATGTAACGCTATGCGTTATTTAATAACTATATGCAATATAACCTATATGTGGCAGGCTTTCTCTGAATTTGAACTGCTGTTGTGTTTCACATATATTGTAAAGGAAATAAAGAGAAGTATAAAGTTTAAGAAAGGGGTAATTTTAATGGATAAACATTGGACCGCACAATTACCGGTTAAAGATCTTAAAAGTATCACACCTGTCAGCGGCGGAGATGTGAATGATGCATACCGTATCGAAACGGGTAACAAACTTTATTTCCTGCTGGTGCAGCCGGGTAGAGCTGAAGATTTTTATGCTGCTGAAATTGCAGGCTTGAGGGATTTTGAGAAAGCCGAAATTACCGCGCCGCGTGTCGAGGATTACGGACAGATTTCCGGTGATGCGTATTTACTGCTGGATTTTCTAGAAGAGGGCTCTGGCAGTCAGAAGGACCTGGGTGAGCTGGTCGCAAAGCTTCATCTGACACATCAGAAGGATAGTCAGTTCGGCTATCATCTGCCATATGAAGGCAGCGATATTACATTTCAAAACGGGTGGTTCAATACTTGGAGTGAATTGTTCATCGATCAGCGTCTGGTGCAGCTGCATGAAGAAATTATCAAAAGAGATTTATGGAGCGAACAGGAGAATCAAATATTTATCAGTGTGCTCGAAATAATTAAAGGGGAATTAAATAAACACGATAGTAAGCCCTCACTGCTTCATGGTGATTTATGGTCGGGAAATTACATGTTCCTAAATGACGGGCGTCCTGCATTATTTGACCCTTCTCCCTTGTATGGAGACCGGGAGTTTGATCTGGGTGCCACGCAGGTGTTTGGAGGGTTTGGCAGTGAATTTTATGAAGCTTACGATAGTGTCTATCCTCTGGCAGAAGGTGCTGAACGCCGTATAGAGTTTTACAAGCTGTATTTGCTGCTTGTTCATCTGGTGAAGTTTGGAGAGATGTATCTCGGTAGTGTAAGTAGTACAATGAGGAACATAATAAGTAAAAGATAGGAGATTATATGGCTGAAAATATATTTAACAGAATGGCAAAGAAGTATGACAATGAACAGAGAATTGAACTGGCTAATACAATAGCAGCAGAAATGAGAGAACATTTACCTGCAGATTCCAATAAAACATTATTAGATTACGGCTGCGGGACCGGACTCATTGGTCTTCAGTTTACTGATAATTTTAAACAACTGATTTTTAGTGATATCTCTGAAGAAATGATGGAAGTTGTTGGTGAAAAGATTGAAGAGGGCAACATTAAAAATGCTGATACAAGAGCTGTAGATGAACTGGATGACAATGAAGCTGACGTAATTATTGTGTCACTAGTAATGCTGCATGTACCTGAATATAAAAAAATGATTAAAAAATTATATACGTTATTAAATGATTCGGGTCAGCTGCTGATTGCTGATTTTGATAAAAATGAATCGATTTATCATGAAAAAGTTCATAACGGATTTACTCATGATGAAATGCAGTCTGCTTTAATTGATGCTGGTTTTAAATCGTCTAATATTAAGACGTTTTACCACGGAGAAAAAGTATTTATGAACAAAGATGCATCAATGTTTATTGCGTCTGCTGAAAAATAATTAACTAAAATGGGGATGATAACTATGGAGTTCATACTACTCGCGGCAACAGGTCTGATTGCAGCAATCGTCGGATCATTAATAGGGCTCGGTGGCGGTATAGTCATCGTTCCCGTTCTTATATTTTTAGGGGCTGAACTCGGTATACTGGATGGAATTACTCCGCAGGTTGCTGTCGGGACTTCCAGTCTGGTTCTTGTTTTTATCGGATTATCATCCGTTATTTCATATAATAAAAACAAACAGGTTGACTGGAAAAACGGGAAGTATCTTTTATTCGGGATTATTCCGGGTGCCATGCTCGGCTCATATACAAGCAGCTTGTTTACAGTCGACAGTTTGAAGCTGTACTTCGGTCTGTTCATCATTTTAGTCAGTTTTATACTGCTCGTTCGGGACAAAATAAAACCGATGAAAGTATTCCAGAATGAAAGATATATCAGACCGCATACAGATGGGGCAGGAGAAGTACATTATTATGGTTTTCCACCTTACATAGGAGTTATCGGAAGTTTACTTGCCGGCTTCGCAGCTGGACTATTTGGAGTCGGCGGGGGTGCCTTAATGACACCGATGATGATTATTTTATTTTTAATGCCGCCGTCAATTGCAGTTGGTACGAGCATGTTTTTAGTATTATTCGGCAGTATTTCATCTGCGACCGGTCATCTACTTCAGGGCAATATTCACTTTCTTTATGCCTTGACGCTGATTCCAGCTGCGTACTTAGGTGCAAAGTTTGGTGTTAAGTTGAACAGGAAGCTCGATTCCAATACAGTCGTCTTCATATTGAGAATGGTTCTTCTCTTACTTGGTATATATATGATTATTGACAGCTGGTAAAATGTGATAAAATATACAAAGTAAATTACAAAGAATGGAACTGAATATATGTTTAAATGGAAAAATCTGCCGAAAGGCTTTTTAATGGGAATAGTTGAATTGGTACCAGGTGTAAGCAGTGGTACGATGGCGTTATTATTAGGGATTTATGATCAGTTCCTCGGTGCCATCAGCCGGATAATATCAAAGTACTATAAGCAGGCATTAGCATTTTTACTGCCTTTGGTACTCGGCATGGCTATTGCAATATTAACGATGTCTTCTGTCCTGGACTACTTTTTGCAAAATCACACAATACCCACTCACTGGTTCTTTATGGGAATGGTACTTGGCGTAATACCAATGATGATAAGAATCTCAAATGTTAAAGCAGAATTCAGAGCGATACACTTTATACTGATACTTATTGGAATCGCAATACTTTATGCTATGTCAATGTTCAATGCTGATGCGCCGCCAGCAAGCAGCGCAGGCATGGAATTAGGCGATTTATTTAAATATTTCCTTACAGGTATACTTGCAGCCTCTATGATGCTGCTGCCGGGAATTTCAGGCTCTCTCGTGATGCTGATTCTCGGAGTATATCCGATAGTTATTTATGCGATTAATGAATTTACATCATTGAACTTTGAAGTGCTGCCGATCTTAATTTCAACTGGTCTCGGTATAGTAGCAGGTGTTCTTCTTGCGAGCAGGATAATTTCGCATTTGCTTAAAAATTATACTTACCTGACTTACGCCGGGATTATCGGCTTGCTTTTCGGATCAACATTCGCCATTTATCCGGGATTGCCGGACAGTGGTGCAGGATGGATTATATCCATTATTGTATTTTTAGCGGGCCTCTTTATCAGTTATATTTTCGGGAAGCCGAGAAATGACACTCCTTAATCACGGAGTGTTATTTTTTTGAAAAAAATAGGGATGTCAGAAGATAAAGTTTCGGCTACTCTAAAAATTTATTTCATGCAATAGAAACTATTGTGAAAGAGTCAAAAGCTGTTGAAAATAATTGGATTACAGTGCATAATTAATCTCCACTTAATTTTAGGAGCTGTCATGATGGGTAATATAAATAATTTAAAACTTGCCCAGCGGGGCGCTTACTTAAGCATCATTACATATATTATTTTATCCGGAGTGAAATATTATTTCGGGATGGAATACGATTCTGCGGCAGTACGTGCCGATGCCTTAAACAATATGACGGATATTTTTGCATCTGTTGCTGTGTTAATCGGTTTGAAAATATCGATTAGACCCCCTGATGACAACCATCCTTACGGTCATTTAAAATCTGAGAACATTGCTTCTCTTGTCGTTTCCTTCATTATTATATTTGTCGGTGTACAGGTGCTTTTTGAAAACCTTCCGGCGATTTTTTCACCTGTCGAGTCAGTTCCTGACCCGGTAGTGATTTATATAAGCATTGGCAGCGGCTTAGTAATGCTCGTTGTATATTTTATTAACTCAAAACTTGCTGCAAGGACGAACAGCAGCTCTTTAAAATCTGCGGCAATGGATAACATGTCGGACAGTATGATCAGTTTCGGTACTGCTGCCGGTTTGATTTTAACGCAGCTTGGTCTTCCTATAGCCGACGTTATTATTGCTTCAATACTCGGTGTTCTGATTATGTATACCGGCTTTAAAATATTAAAAGACGCAGTGTTTGCTTTAAGTGACGGCTATAATGATGACGATTTAATAGAACATAAAGAAGATGTTTTAGAAGTCCCGGGTGTAATGGATGTTAAATCGATAAAGGGCCGCTATCACGGCAGCAGTATCTTTTTAGACGTGACGATTATTGTTGATCCGGAAATCTCAATCACAGAAGCACATCAGATATGCGATCAGGTCGAAGAGCATATGCACGCTAAAGGGATTATGTCCCTTTATGTGCATCCGGAACCGAAGCTCAGTGAATAGAAAATCCCTTTAAGACTAATGAATCAAAGTCTTAAAGGGATATTTTTTATGCTTCTCTAAAAATAACATCTTTGTATTTATCGTTGTATTCGTCAAAGCGCTTTGCAACGAACGGACATTGTCCGATTAATCTTAAATCGTTTTCGCGGGCGTAATCGGCAGCGGCATCAAGCAGTACATCGCCAAGTCCTTCACCGCGAAGTTCTTCTTTTACAACAACGCTGTCTATAACCAGCTTGCTCTTATCGTCTGGAAGATACGTCAGTTCACCATCAGGATTTTGTGGATCATCTCCGAAATAAAATTTGTTAGTACCATGTTTAATATCCAATTGATAACACCTCCGAATATTTTCTGCATTAGTACTATACCCTTCAATGACATATTTACACTTCTACAGCAGATTGTAGTTATTAACAGTTTTGACCAATTCTTCAAGGTAGAGCTTTGCGACGCGGCTGAGCTGAGCTTTATTATTTGTTATCCAGCCGACTTTTATTTCATCATCAACATCTAAGGGGACGGGAATAATATCAGTACCGTTTAGTTCTTCGCTTAAAATCCCGCTTGAAATTGTATAGCCGTTTAAACCAATCATGCAGTTGAATATTGTTGCTCTGTCACTGACCAGAATGTTTTTAGGGCTGTTGAGTGTACTTAGTATTTCTTCTGAAAAATAAAATGAACTGTGTTCACCCTGGTCAAAAGACAATCTTGGATAAGGTTCCAGATCACTCAGAGTGACCTTGTCTTTTTTTGCGAGCGGATTAGTTTTGCTGATGAAAACGTGAGGATTCGCTGTGAACAGCAGCTCAAACGTTAAATGACTTTCTTTTAACAGCTGGGTCAGTATTTTCTCATTAAACTTGTTCATGTACAGAACGCCGATTTCACTTTTTAAATTTTTCACATCATCGATAATTTCGTAGGTGCGCGTTTCACGCAGTGAAAACTGATATTTGTCACCGCCGTGCAGCTCAATCATCCGGACCATTGCATCGACGGAAAAAGAATAATGCTGTGTCGACACGGACAGAAGCTGTTCCTGATAGGGCGTATCCAGATATTTATTCTCGAGGAGCTCCACCTGTTCTGTGATCTGGCGGGCATAGCTGAGGAATTCCGCTCCATCCGGGCTGAGGACGATACCTGTTGAAGTACGTTTTAAAATGGTAATACCCATTTCGCGTTCGAGTTCTTTAATCGCTTTCGATAAAGTTGGCTGGGAAATATACAGTTTCTTTGCAGCTTCATTAATAGAACCGCTGTTAACGACTGCAATTAAATATTTTAATTGTTGAAGTGACATAGTATCCTCCCATTGTTATAGCTTAAAGTTATAACGAGTAATGAATTTAATCAGTTAGTCTATATCATACAGTCATGATAATATTTAAACAATCATTAAAAGAGATGGAGTGGCAAATACAGATGACTAAAGAAATTTACAGAGCCGATCACGTAGGCAGTTTATTAAGACCAGCAGAGCTGAAAAAAGCCCGCAGACAATTCGAAGATGAAGAAATTACTTTAGAAGAGTTAAGAACGGCAGAAGACAAAGCGATTGCGAATGCTGTTCAAAAACAGAAAGAAGCGGGATTACAAGCAGTGACAGACGGTGAATACCGACGTGCATGGTGGCATTTTGACTTCCTGGAAGGACTGAAAGGTGTTGAAGGTTCCGACACAGGCGGCGGTATTGCATTCAAAGAACGCCAGACGAAGTCGCGTGCGATTAGAGTCACAGGAAAAGTAGACTTTGACGGACACAGAGAAATTGAATTCTTTAAATATTTACAAGAGCAGGCCGGAGGAGCGACAGCGAAATACGCAATTCCGAGTCCGAGCATGCTGCACTTCAGAGGAGAAATCGATAAGGACGTCTACCCTGATGAAGAAGAGTTCTTTAATGATCTTGCAGCAGCATATAAAAAAGTGCTGCAGGGATTTTACGAGGCGGGATGCCGTTATTTACAGCTCGATGATACTTCCTGGGGCTACTTCTGTTCAGATGAAGAAAAACAAAAATTAATCGATAAAGGACAGGATCCTGAATACTTAAAAGAAAAGTATTTGGAAGTATTAAATAAAGCAGTGGACGGGCGTCCGGACGACTTTAAAATTACGATGCACATCTGCCGGGGGAACTTCCGTTCAACATGGATTTCGTCAGGCGGCTATGAGCCGGTAGCGGAAATATTATTCGGACGCTTAAATATCGATGGGTTCTTCCTTGAATATGACAGCGACCGTGCCGGCGGTTTCGAGCCGCTCCGTCATGTAAACAGAAAAGATTTAGTTATAGTTTTGGGACTAGTTACATCGAAGAGCGGAGAGCTTGAAAACTCTGAAGATATAAAAGCGCGTATTAGTGAAGCAGCTCAGTATGTGCCGCTCGAACAGCTGGCGCTCAGCCCCCAATGCGGCTTCGCATCAACCGAAGAAGGTAACGTACTGACAGAAGAAGAACAATGGAAGAAATTAAAGTACGTCGTGGATATCGCAGCTGACGTCTGGAAATAAGGAAGGGGAATGTGAATGGCGAAAATTAACCCGGAAACGGTCATTGCAAACAGTAAATTCAACAGGTTCCATCTGCTCGTGTTTATATGGTGTTTTATCGCAATTGCATCTGACGGTTTTGACATCGCAGTTTACGGACTGGGGTTGCCGCAAATGATGAGTGAATTTGAAATTACACCTGCTGTTGCCGGTGCGATTGGCAGTTATGCCATGATGGGTATGATGGCCGGAACGTTTATTCTCGGCACGATGACAGATGTGATAGGCCGTAAAAGGGTGCTTGCTATATGTCTTGTGATTATCGGTGTATTTAACTTTCTTGCCGGTTTTGCACCAAATGAGACGGTATTCGTTATCTTCCGTTTTATTGCATCGGTCGGCATGGGCGGTTTAATGCCTGCGGTGATATCGCTTATGGCGGAGTATTCTCCGCGTAAAAACCGTGCGATGATTGTTGCACTGATGTATTGTGGTTATTCTATCGGTACTATCGGAGCATCGCTCTTAGGTATATATTTCCTGGAGTATTTAAGTTGGAGACTGTTTTTCTGGGTTAGTATTTTTACAGTAGTGATTACGCCATTCTTTCTGAAGCAATTTCCTGAATCTATTACGTATCATATCGCTCGGGGGAATAAAGAAAAAATTGCGGATATTTTAAATAGAGCAGCGGGTACTAAAAAATATAATGCAAATGATGAATATGAAATTTCTGAAGCAGCTGGTGCAGAAAAAGGTTTACCGTTTAAAAAGATATTTAATGAACGTAAAGCGCTGTCGACAATTATGTTCTGGATTGCTGTTATATGCTGTTTGATGATGATTGCAGGACTTGGGACATGGCTTCCGAATATTATGCAGGAGTCGGGTTACGGAGTGTCGTCAGCAATGATCTTTACAATGACATTGGCTGTTGGTCAGATGACGGGATCGCTTGCCGGTGGTTATATGGTTGATAAAATCGGTCATCGCAACGTGCTCTTAACACTGCTTGGCACAGGTGCTGCAGCATTTATTCTCTTAAGCCTAACAAGTAGTACTGCACTGCTATTCGTTCTTATAGGGATTGTCGGCGCCTGCACGGCAGGTTCGCAAAACTTGATGAATCCGTATATCACGATGTTCTACCCGTCAGATATACGGGGAGCTGGACTAAGTATCGCAGTAGGAATGGGGAGAATTGGCTCTATTACCGGACCGTTACTGATTGGCTGGGTGCTGATGAAGAATATGCCAGCTCAGTTGTCATTTATAGGATTTGCAGTTCCATGTCTCATTGCATTTTGCGCGCTTTTGTTTGTGCAGGAACAGCACGGGACAGAAGTTCAGCGGGGACGTTTCAGGAAGTTAAAAGAAGCACTTATATCTTAAATTATTCAGACGTGAATCTTACACCGATTCACGTCTGATTTCTATATTATCCAAAGAATGTCAAAAAAACTCCACATCTTTGTGAAAAAAATATCAATCTGGCTTGAAATTGTTGAGATAAGGGTAAATGTATTACATAATGGAATAAATAGAACAAAACAATAACTTAGGAGTGTCGATATGGTAAACAAAGAAGAAATTGAAATTATCAATAGTACAGTACCGATTTTACAAGAGAAGGGTGTCGAAATTACTTCTCTATTTTATAAGAGATTATTCGAGCAACATCCTGAACTTCGCGACGTTTTTAATCAGCCTAACCAAAAGCAAGGTTTCCAATCCACTGCACTTGCAACAGCAGTACTTGCAGCTGCACAGCATATCGATGATTTAACACCGATTGTTCCGGTTGTTATGCCGGTTGCTCATAAGCACTGTGCCTTACAAGTAATGCCTGAACATTATCCAATTGTAGGAGAAAACCTGCTTATTGCTATTCAGGAAGTAACTGGCCTTGAAGCGGATGATCCAATTATCCAAACATGGGGTAAAGCATACGGAGAAATTGCTGATGCATTTATCGGTATTGAAAAAGGACTTTATGCAGAGATGTCATGGGACGGATTTAAACCTTTCGAAGTACTGGCAGTTCGCATGGAAACAGATATTATTAAATCATTCACAGTTAAATCTGACGAAATCAGCAGTATTTCATATAAACCAGGACAGTACATCACGGTTGACGTACAAGTTCCAGGCCTTCCATACAGAGCGAAACGTCACTACTCAGTAGTTGATGTGCAGGACGGCAAATTAACTTTTGCAGTTAGAAAAGAAGATTTCAATAGTAACCGCGGAGAAGTCTCTACGTATCTTCACGAAGATATTAACGCAGGAGATACAATTAATCTATCAGCTCCGATTGGTACGTTTGGAGTTGAAAATGCTGACAAACCACAGTTATTTATCGGTTCAGGTATCGGTATAACGCCGTTATTCCCAATGTATCGTGAAACTTCTGGAACCAATGACGATGTGCAGTTCATTCAAGTGTCTGATAACGCAGATAATGTGGCGTTTGAAACAGAACTTAAAAATATCGCAGCGAATGAAAATGTACAGCTTCATACTCACTTAAGAGATAAAGAAGGCTATCTGATGAGTGAGGAGTTGAAGAAATTTATTAAAGACGATCAAGAAATTTACGTGTGCGGCGGCGTAACATTCATTCAGTCTATCGTTAAAGAATTAGCAAAAGCAGGCGTTGATAAAGGACGTATCCATTATGAGTTATTTGTACCACGTTTGGCTACAGCAGTTTAATTAATATAAAATATCTGTAAAATAAATAATCCGTACGTCAGTCTCCCACTGGTGAGCCTGACGTACGGATTTTCTCTATATTGCATAAAATATATTATCTGCTGAGTATTTTGTTCCTGCACTTTTTAATGATGGCTGTGCGAATGACTTTCCCCATCATTACGGAACTCCTGAATAAACACTTCTTCAAACATATCGAGTTCTCCGACTGTAAAGAACTTAGTCGGTGATGCATCGATATTATCACTTTTAATATGTGCGGTGACCAGGTACAGTCCATCCCGTGGAATCTTTAATTCGGCAGTATATTTCCCGTCAGCTTCATGAGAAACATCGTACTCTTCATTCCATACCTCAGCTTCTTTTGCTGCTCTCATCAACAGAGTAATATCCGCATTGTCCACAGGTTTCCCGTCTTCTAAAACATGAATTGTCAACTGCTCGGCATCTCCCGGGCTGTCGATGTATTCAGTATCTATAACGATATCAGTCTGAGAGATATCGTTATACTTATTATGAGTTTCGTTGCTAAGGATACTGCAACCGCAAAGGAAAAGAACGGAAACGATTAATAATAAATGTTTATACATACCATCTCTCCTTAGTAATTCAGCCAGCGGCGTAATTTATCGTTTTTCCGGATAATCAGACGGTCCAGAATAAATATTATAATAAGTGATACCCCGACGAGCGGAAAAATAATACTAAGAATAATCAAGGTAATAAAAACACCTTTAAATTCAGTAATACTTTTCGCTTTCGGTGCGCCGATCTGGCCCTCAGGTTTGCGTTTCCACCACATGTAAACACCTGTAATGACCATTCCAATCAACCCGATACAAATAATTAATCCGGCAAGCTGATTGAAGAGCCCGAACTCGAGTCCTTTATGAATTGTAATTGCAAGAGCCATTGCTTTGCCGAGAGGACCGTAGTTGTCATAACGGTAATCAGCTATAACAGAGCCCGTATACTGATCGATATGTATCGTCGCTTCATCCTGGGCTTTTGGAGGAAACACAGACAGTGTAAATACGCCTTCCGGGGTACCGGGATAAAAGATATCATACGACGGATGTATATCTGCCTGTTCAGCTGTTTTAACGACATCATCTATCGATATTTGCTTAAAACCTGAAGAAGAATCAGCAACAGGCATTTTTTCGGCGGCCCAGGAAACATCTGCGATGTCCTCGGCAACGGTATCTGATTCCGGTGCCGGGCCTACCCATATGGATGGCGGATATCCAGCGCCGGATGCAGTAACAAACTGTTGTACGCCATTCCCCCAAAAACCTGACCACAGCATTCCGGAGAGCAGAAAGAATAAGAGTCCGCCGGATATCCAAAAGGCAGGTACAGCATGAATGTCTCGTCTTGTAATACGTGCACTTTTGTTGAATCTTACAGTAAACACGCCTTTGATTTTCTCTTTTGTTCTTGGAAACCATAAAAATAAACCGGAAATCAGCATGATAATTGTCCAGCAGGCTACAAGCTCTATGATGCGATCTCCAAAAGTACCTGCTCTAAGTTCACTGTGGATGGCGGCTAGTACTTCCATTGGTCGGGTACTGTCGTTAATAATGCCGAGTATTTCCCGGTTGTACGGGTTTAAGAATACAGTGAAAGATTCACCGCTGCTGTCAGTAACTCCAACTTCGACTGACCGGGTATCATCTTCTCCCGGCCGGTATCGTGCAACTTCTCCGCCTTCGATACTATTTGCAGCAGTAAAAGCAAGGTCGCTCGGCAGCAGCTGTTCACTTTCAGCTTCAATATTATAATAATCTTTATATATGTATTCTTCGATATCGGCTCTGAACAAGTAAATCGCACCGGTAATCGAAATGATTATAAGAAAAGGAGCGAGAATTAATCCGGCAAATAAATGCCAGCGCCAAATTAATGGCTGAATTTTATTTTTCAATTTAATATCCCCCAATAAGTAATAGACATGTTAATTATGGACAATTCGTATAGTTTTGTATATACGATGCTGTTAAAGAGTATGTACTTTTGATGATATAATGCGAATAATAACAATTTGAGGAGGAGCGGTATGGAAAGAATTCTAGTAGTTGATGACGATCCGAATATAGTTAAATTTGTGACGCTTAATTTAACCGAGACAGGCTACCGCGTTGCAGCAGCAAACGACGGCAGACAGGCGCTTGAACGTTTAAAAGAAGCACCATGTTCCCTTGCAGTTGTCGATATCATGATGCCATATATGGACGGACTTGAGCTGACTAAAGTAATACGTGAAGAATACGATATTCCCGTTATTATGTTAACGGCGAAAAGCCATATTGATGATAAAGC
>JBQDHL010000031.1:0-2104 GCA_052093725.1 Jeotgalicoccus sp.
CGTGTGATTTTCTTAAAAGACGGTCAGATTTATACGAGTCTAACACGCGGTGAAATGTCACAGGATGCGTACTACAGAGAAATACTGGATACGCAGCGTGTGTTGGGCGGTGTCATCGATGAAGCTGAATAATTTAGTTATAAAAAACTTCGTCAGAAACTTAAATAACTACGGCTTATATATATTTGCACTGATTTTCAGTGTGGCGCTGTTTTTCTCACTGTTAACGTTGACGATTGATGAAGCAGCAATGGAAGAGATTACTACGAGCACTCCGATGACTGCTCTGTTTTCAGTAGGTTCGGTCACCGTAGTCATTATCATTATTCTGTTTGTTATGTTTGCGAACATGATTTTCATCAAAAGACGTCATAAAGAATTGGCATTGTTCCAGCTGATCGGCATGAACCGCAGAAAAATATTCGGTATACTGCTGCTTGAAAACTTCATTATTTATTTCGGGAGTTTAATCGGTGGGATATTACTCGGATTCTTTATTTCGAGACTGCTGTTAATGCTGCTGCTGCAAATTATGCGCGTTGATATGATAGTGGAGATGCAGTTTTCTACAACCGCTGCACTGATTACAGCTGCGGTGTTTGTGTTTATCTTTATCGTGCTGATGATCCAGAACTACGTGTTCCTGAAACGATCATCACTGATAAAAATGCTTAAACTGAATAAAACATCCGAAAGTACTGGGAAACCTATTGGCAAACTGATGATTGTTTTCGGCATTGTCGGAATTCTGATGATTGCACTTGGATACTATATGTCACAGACGATGTTCGACCGCGCGATGGGAAATCCGATTATGCTGCCGATTTATATGGTTTCGATTTTATTCCTGACGATTCTCGGTACGTATATTACATTTAAATGTTCAGTCGCATTTGTGTTAAATATGATCCGTAAAAGTAAAAACGGCCACGTTAATGTAAATGACGTATTATCGGTAACGAGTGTCATGTTTAAAATGCGTTCGAATGCATTTCTGTTAACGGCGATTTCTGTTATTACGGCAATCAGTATTACGGCAATGTCACTGTCGTATATTACGTATTACTCAACGGATAAAATGCTCGACAGCAGAACTCCTTACGATTACACGGTGAACAGCACAGAAGAAATAGATTTCTACGAAGAGCTGCTTAATGAAGAAGGCTATGAAATCGACAGAATGGAAAAATCATTCATGCATTACAATGTCGTTACTACAGAAGAAAATACCAAAGTAGAACTAGACGATCTCGAATCGATGGGACTCGTAATCGCAAGTGATGAGGAGTTTGACGGCTTTGATGTTTCGGAGAATGAGACGCACATTACGGGTACCGTGGCAATACTCGACATGTTTGTATCATTTAAAAAAGGAGACCCGGTGACATTTACAGACGATAAAGGCTTTGAAAGAACTGTAGAAGTGACTGAAACGACAGATCAAGGTATCCTGCCCGCGTATCTGTCATTCGGAATGCCTGTACTTGTTGTCGATGATGCAGTGTACCAGCAGCTTGCTGAACACCAACCGGAATCAAATACTGACAATGAAATGCCTTCTGAACTATATGCATTTAATATAGCCGGCGGGGATAAACAGGAAGTCTTTGAGTTGATGGATGATGATGAAGGAAATCCATCATTCACTTCCAAGATTCAGGAATACAACGAGATGGTTCAGATGTCAGGAATGATGGCGTTTATCGTCGGATTCTTAGGATTCGCATTTCTGTTAACATCAGGATGTATACTGTACTTCAAACAGATCGATGAATGTGAAGACGAGAAAGGCAGCTACAAAGTGCTGCGTAAACTCGGTTTTTCACAGGGAGAAATATTAAAAGGACTCGCACTGAAAATGATTATCTCATTCGGTATTCCTTTAATAATCGGCCTGCTTCACTCACTGTTTGCAGTCAAATCCGGATGGTTTATCTTCGGAATTGAAATGTGGACACCGATGTTGATTGTCATGGGTGTGTACACAGTACTTTACTCAATATTTGCACTGATGTCCCTTGGATATTACAGTAAAGTTGTCAGAAAAAGTTTATAAAAAATGAAAACCTCCGTCTGCGTAATTGCAGATGGAGGATTTTTGTGT
>JBQDHL010000031.1:2204-16655 GCA_052093725.1 Jeotgalicoccus sp.
AAGTAACAATGAGCAGTTCTCAAAGTGACGTAGGGCCGTGTAAGTAACAATGAGCAGTTCTCAAAGTGACGTAGGGCCGTGTAAGTAACAATGAGCGGTTCTCATAGTAACGTAGGGATTCAACTTCACTTAAGTCAACTCAGCTGCTGCGCAACATTCATCAAAAGCGCACGTTCTTTATCAAGCTGTTTACGTGCAACTCCAACAAGCAGATAGACAATCGGTGTATCCAGCAGTACGATTATTATTTTCGCGATGTACTGCATAAATATCATGCTGATTAACACTTCAGTCGGTACCGTGCCGATAAATGCAATGACGATAAATATACACGTATCCACAAATTGTGTAATCACAGCAGAAAAATTATTACGCAGCCATAAGTGGCGTCTGCCGTGGCGTTCTTTTAATTTATGGAATATAAAAACATCGAGGTTCTGGCTGACCAGATATGAAACAAGACTCGCGATAATGACCTGAAAGCTTCCGCCTAAAATCATTTCGTATTCTCCTTGCATATCAAAGAAAGGTGCAGCGGGTACTTCTATTGCTATGTAAATAAAAAATAAAACGATAATCTGTGTGATAAATCCTGCACGTATTGCGCGTGCAGCTGTTTTCTTGCCGTATACTTCCCCGATAACATCGGTAATTAAAAATGTAGCCATATAAACGATAACGGCAGCAGGTAAATCAAATCCTAAAACCGTAAATACTTTCACAGCCAGTATGTTAGAAACAACAAGCAGTCCCGCAAAGAGTGCGGTCAAATAAAATATCAATGTATTCCCTCCAATTTAAAATGGAAGAAATTCTTAGCCGTCCCAGTTAATCAATTATCTGTTGTCTATCTTTTCCGGATACATATCGTGATTCATCATACGGTGATCCGCCATTTGTTCATATTTCGTTCCGGGTCTGCCGTAGTTTACGTAAGGGTCAATTGAAATGCCGCCGCGTGGTGTGAACTTGCCCCATACTTCTATGTATTTAGGATCCATTAATTCAACCAGGTCATCGACAATCATGTTGATGCTGTTTTCGTGGAATCCGCCATGGTTACGGAAGCTGAACAGATATAATTTCAATGCTTTACTTTCAACCATTTTTACATCGGGAATGTAGCTGATGTAAATTGTTGCGAAGTCCGGCTGACCGGTCATCGGGCACAGTGTCGTAAATTCTGGACAGTTAAATTTCACAAAATAGTCGCGGCCGATATGCCCGTTTTCAAATGTCTCCAGAATTTCCGGATTGTAATCAAATTTATAATCTACATTCTGGTTCCCCAGCAAACTCAAATCTTTTGAGTAATCTTCTGTCATGATAAAAATCCTCCTTAAAATAAAAAAACACGCGCCAACGAAGGCACGTGTGATTGTGTCTTAGTTTTTTTAAGAGGGTGTGGCTAAGAACCTCTTCGTAATTTTATTTGCATTGTTCATTATACATAGCGTCCCTGGAAAGGTCCATCTACTTAATTTTTCACAGATGAATACATGATTCTTCATATTATTCTCAATTTTTTGTTACTATTGAAGTAATAAGAGTACGGAGGCATAGACGATGGAAATTAAAAAGTTTAAAGTAGGTAATTATTATGCTGAGGTCACGGCACTGCTGGGTGATTCAGGTGTTAAATTTGAAGCGAAACCGGCCGTAGTAATTTGTCCCGGCGGGAGCTATATGTACGTTTCAAAACGTGAAGCCGAACCGATTGCTTATGAGTTTCTCGCACAGGGATATCAGGTATTTATCCTGCGCTATTCAACAATCGGCACGATGATTGAAGCGGAAGGGAGAACGCCGGAAAGAGATGAGATGTACAGAGTTGCATCGATGGTTGAACCGGATAGAGTGCTCGGCTCCGAATTTCCAAACCCGTTAATAGAACTTGCTTTAACGATGTCGCATATTCGCGAAAACATTCATGAATACAATGTCGATGCGGATAATATCGGTGTACTCGGATTTTCTGCCGGGGGTCATCTTGCAGCAAGTCTAAGCGTACACTGGAATCAGGAATGGCTCTCTGCACTTGTCGGCAAGGAATCCAGATGGTACCGTCCCAACTTCCAGGTTCTCGGTTATCCAATACTCGATTACGATTTGAACAGAATTATTGCAGAAGAAAGAGGCATCGGTGATCCGCAGTATATGTCGATGGCAAGCCGAATGGTCTTTGGAAAATCAATCGAAGAAGATGTACTCGATAAAGCGACTGCTAAAAACTATGTGTCAGAAAATACACCGCCGACATTTATGTGGCATACGGGAGAAGACAAACTCGTATTTATAAAAAACACACTTGATTTCGCAAATGCGCTAGAACAGCATAATGTGCCGTGGGAACTTCATACTTTCCATAAAGGTGATCACGGTTTAAGTGTCGCGTCGAAAATTACAGGAAAAGTAAACCCGCACGTGCAAAAATGGGTGCCTTTAATGTTTGAATGGCTGGAAGAAGTCAAATAAAAAAACAGCCGTTTAAATTAACGGCTGTAATCTAAATTATATTCCAAATATAATTCTGTATGATCCGGGTAGATTAACTCAACTAATATATTATCCTCATCAAAATCATTGGTTTTATTCATGCAGTTATATATAAAGGAATCCAAAGATGCTTTTTCGGCATCCTTATCAGTTATCAGTTTAAAGAATATCTTATCATTGCTGGAGTTCATACATTTCACTAATATATTCATTTTACACCAACTCCTCAATATATTAATAACCGGTTCAAGCGTGTTTTAAACATAAAATTTACATGGGAAGGGCGGAATTACAATGAAATTTGTAAAACTTACTTTAAATGATATCGAGGAAATACTTCAGCTGCAGGATTCGATTTACGAGTTTTTAGAGCAGAAAGAAGTGCTCGAGAAATTATCGAGAGAAGAATTTGAAACTTGTCTGGAACAAGGATACGTCACGGGAGTCTTTCACGAGGATGAACTAATTGCGCTCCGTATGATGTACATTCCTTCATTAACTGAAGAAGAACATCTGGCTGATGATGTCGGCGTTAACAGAGAACGCTCAATTTACTCAGAAATTTCACTGGTTAATCCCGATCACCGCGGACAGAAACTGCAGATGAAGATGGGAGAATATTTAATAGAGCAAGTTCGCGAGAGCGGCGATTTCGATTATATTTTCTCAACGGTAATGCCGGTTAACCTTGCGAGCTTAAAAGATAAATTTAAACTGGGTTTTAAAATAATGCGCACGAGATTAAAATACGGAGGTAAACGCCGGCATGTTTTATATCTGCCTTTAAATGAAGAAGTGGAAGTTAAAGGCGAAGCGTTGAATGTAAAGTTCGATAATTATGACTGGATGATGAACGCAGGACAGAATTACATCGGCGATTCACTACAGGATGAGTTTATCGCGTATTACAAAAAATGATTATGCAGGTGTATATAATTTATTACGGGGTGATTAACAATGGAAATCAGTAAAGATATTATTAAAGATGCGATTGCATTTAGAAGGATGCTTCATCTGAATCCTGAGTTAAGTACTAATGAGTATGAAACATCAAAGCGTATTCAGGAAAAACTCAATGAATTTAATATTCCATATCAGACAGGATTCGCTGACACAGGTGTCCTCGGAATTATAAAGGGTGCAGAAGAAGGGAGAGTAATAGGTATCAGAGCGGATATCGATGCACTCCCAATCGTTGAAACTTCCGGTGAAGAATTTACTTCATTAAAAGAAGGTGTTATGCACGCATGCGGTCACGATGCGCATACATCTATGCTTCTACATGCCGGGAAAATATTGAATGAGAACAAGGGGAAAATAAAAGGAACAATACTGTTGATATTCCAGCCGGCGGAAGAACTGTCACCTGTTGGCGGTGCTAAACGTATGATTGAGGACGGTGTATTTGATGAATATACTCCTGACATGATAATGGCACAGCACGTCTGGCCGGACCTTGAAGTCGGGAAATTCGGTGTAATGGCCGGACCGATTATGGGGAATTCAGACCGTTTTAAAATTACCATTACCGGCTCGGGCGGGCATGCCTCAATGCCGCACAGTACGACTGATGCGATTATTGTTGCGAATCAGGTTGTCAGTGCGCTGCAGACTATTGTGAGCAGAAATACTGATCCGTTGCAGCCTGCAGTCGTTACAGTTGGACGATTTGATGCTGGAACAAAACATAACGTTATTGCTGAAACGGCAGAGCTGGAAGGAACGATTCGTACACAGTCAGACGCAACTAAAGTTCTGACTAAAAAACGCTTCTTTGAAATTGTGGAACAGATAACATCTGCGATGGGTGCTGTTGTTGAAATCGAGTTTTATGACGGATATCCTGCAACGGTAAACGATATTGAATGGGCAGCACAGCTGAAGAAATCCATTAATAACCTTTACGGTGAGGAAGCGACACCGGCACTGCTGCCGAGTCTCGCAGGAGAAGATTTCAGCAGGTTCTTAAAAAAATATCCGGGTGTGTATTACTGGCTCGGAACATCTGTCGGTGAAGGACAGAAACCGCTCCATAATCCTTCATTCAGACTGAATGAAGATGCTTTTAAATACGGTATTACTGCGATGGTTAATATGACAGTAGATTCATTGGAAAAATTGGCGGGGGCGTAAGGATGACAAATATACAACAAAATACCAGCGAGATGCGCCGCATGTTTCATCGTTTTCCGGAAGTCGGTTTTACCGAATTTATAACAACTTATGAAATTTATAAAAAGCTTGAACCGATGGCTTACAAACTGTATCTCGGGGATGATGTGCTTTTAAGAAGTGCACGAGTCGGAGTACCGGGTAATGAGGCATTTCTTCGCAGTTATGAGCGAGCAGTTAAACACGGAGTGCCGGAAGATTTTTTAGAACATATTAAAGAAGGAACGACCGGTGTAATTGCAACGCTCGATACAGGAAAACCCGGACCGCATTTTGCTGCACGTTTTGATATTGACGGTCTTCCTATTAAAGAATCAGCGGATAATGATCATATTCCATCCAGCGAGAACTTTATCTCACTGCACGAAGGCGAAATGCATGCCTGCGGTCATGATGGACATATTACAACCGGCTTGTTTTTAGCAGACTATATAAATACTAATAAAGATAAGCTTAAAGGCAGATTTACGATTATTTTCCAGGCAGCAGAAGAAAGCGTACGCGGGGCGAAATCAGTTGTCGAAAAAGGATGGCTGGATGATGTCGATTACTTCTTTTCAGGTCACCTCGGCATTAGAAATTTACCGGTGGGTACAGTAAGTGCGTCGACGACTGACTTTTTAGCAAGTTCGAAATTCGATGTAAAGTTCACGGGGAAATCAGCACATGCGGGTGTTGAACCTGACGCCGGTAACAACTCACTGCTTGCAGCATCAGCTGCGGCATTAAATCTAAATGCTATCGCACGTCACGGGAATGGTTCGACACGTATTAATGTTGGGACAATGAAAGCGGGCAGCGGCAGAAATGTTATCGCGGATGCGGCATTTATGGAAATAGAGACACGCGGAGAAACGACAGAACTTAATCATTATATGTATAACAAAGCGAGAACTGTTATTCAGGCAGCTGCTGATATGTATGAAAATGAAGTGGAAATTATCGATATGGGTGAAGCGCCAAATGCTGTTTGTTCAGATGAACTGATTGAAGTCGTTACAGAAGCGGTTAAAGAAAACACTCATATAACAGATTTAAAAGAATCACTGCCGCTTGGTGCTTCTGAAGATGTAACAATGATGATTGAACGGGTTCATGAGAAAAATGGAAAAGCGACTTATATGCTGTTTCCATATGAACTGAAATACGGTCATCACCATCCAAAATTCGATTTAGATGAGAGCGTTTTACACGTTGCTGTGTCAACATATATAGATATTGTGAATTCATTGATGAAAAGCGACGAAATATTTAAAAAATAGCTTGAATCAGTTGGACAATTTAGTAAAAAATGTTATCTTAAAAATGCGGAATAAATTGAATAAGTTTTAAAATGATTATCAAACAAACAAAGGAGAATTTTTTTATGATACCGTACAAACACGAACCATTTACAGATTTCTCGTTAGACGAGAACAAAGAAGCATTAAATAAGGGATTAGAAACGATTAAAAAAGACTTTGGATCGGACTATCCGTTAATTATTAACGGTGAACGTATCCTGACTGATAAAAAACTTGAATCATATAACCCGGCTAAAAAATCAGAAATCATCGGCAACATGTCACAGGCTGGTGAAAAAGAAGCATTAGACGCAATGGATACTGCTAAAGAAACATTTAAAGAGTGGAGAAAAACTTCATTTGCATTCCGTTCTGATGTTCTTTTCAAAGCCGCTGCAATTGTACGTAAGAGAAAATTTGAATTTACAGCTGTGCTTGTTAAAGAAGCGGGTAAACCTTGGAAAGAAGCGGACGCAGATACTGCAGAAGCAATTGACTTCCTTGAATACTATGCAAGACAAAACCTTGAATTAAAAGATGGACGCAAAATTGAATCACGTCCTGGGGAATTCAACAGATTTGATTACATTCCATTAGGTGTCGGCCTTGTAATTTCTCCATGGAACTTTGCATTTGCAATCATGGCGGGTACTACAGCAGCTGCACTTGTTACAGGAAACACAGTATTATTAAAACCTTCTTCTAAAGCATCTGTAATTGCTTATAAATTTATGGAAGTATTAGAAGAAGCGGGTATGCCTAAAGGCGTAGTTAACTTCATTCCAGGTTCAAGCCGTGAAATCGGTGATCTGCTAGTTGAACACAAAGATACAGCATTCATATCGTTCACAGGTTCAAGAGATGTAGGAGTTAACATCTTCGAAAAAGCAGCTATTGTACAGGATGGCCAGATTAATCTTAAACGTGTTATCGCTGAAATGGGCGGTAAAGATACTATCGTTGTGGACAGCAGTGCAGACCTTGACCTTGCAGCAGACTCAATCGTTAAATCTTCATTCGCATTCAGCGGACAGAAATGTTCGGCATGTTCACGTGTTATCGCACTGTCAGATATTCACGATGAATTACTTGAAAAAGTAGTAGCGAAAACTAAAGAATTAACTGTCGGCGATCCTGAAGGAGATATCTATATGGGACCGGTTATCGACCAGGCATCTGTTGATAAAATTGAGAAGTACATTGAAATCGGTAAAGAAGAAGGTAAACTTGAAGTTGGCGGAACTGTCGACAACGAAACAGGACACTTCGTTAAGCCGACGGTATTCTCAGGACTTAAGCATGATGACCGCTTAATGCAGGAAGAAATCTTCGGACCAGTAGTAGGCTTTGCGAAAGCAGAAAACTTTACAGAAGCTATCGAATTCGCAAATGACACAGACTACGGACTGACAGGTGCTGTTATTACGAAAAACAGAGAGCACATTGAAGAAGCACGCCGTGACTTCATGGTAGGTAACTTATACTTCAACCGTGACTGTACTGGTGCAATTGTTGGATACCACCCATTCGGCGGATTCAAGATGTCAGGTACAGACTCTAAAGCAGGCGGACCGGATTACTTGCAGTTACACATGCAGGGCAGAACAACTTCAGAAATGCTTTAAGATATAAATTTAGAGGATAATCAGTTCTTAATTGAGCTGATAATCTTTTTTCATTGCTTTAACTATAAGGTTATCTAAATATTCTTCAGTTATTCATAAGAAAAATTAATGACTAACAAAATTATCTAAATATTTCAAGTCTTTAAATAAAAAATATCCTGTTTTATAATGAGTTCTTATTAATAAATTTCCGGGAGAGGATTTTTTAATACTGATTTTTTGTAAGCGGTTGCGGAAATTTTGTAAGCGCTGCATTTTATGCTTTTATCTCCTGACACATACATACAAACAGGGGGTCTTTTTTTGCTTAGTATTATCGGTTTATTAGTTATATTGACGATTGTTGTTTTACTGATTACACAAAAACTCAATCCGATTGTAGCGCTTGTAATCATTCCGTTTATCGGTGCAATTGTTGCCGGTTTCGGTCCCGGGGAAATTACAGAATTCTTTAATGATGGGATCAGTTCTGTAATTTCTGTCGTAATAATGTTTATCTTCGCAATTCTGTTCTTTGGAATTATGCAGGATACAGGTATGTTTAATCCGCTTATTACTAGAATGGTTAAGCTGTCAAAAGGAAATGTCATTCTTGTTGCGATGGCTACAGTAATTATTGGAGCAATTGCTCATCTGGATGGTTCAGGAGCATCAACGTTCCTGATTACCATTCCGGCATTGCTGCCTCTATATAAAAAGTTAAATATGAGCCCGTACATGCTCGTCATGCTCATTGGTATGAGTGCGAGTATTATGAACATGGTACCGTGGGGCGGGCCGCTAGGCCGTACTGCAGCTGTATTAGGCGTTGACTCGTCAGAATTATGGCAGCCACTTATTCCGCTGCAGGGTGTACTGATTATACTGCTTATCGCAATGGCGGCGTTCGTCGGCAGTCTTGAGAAGAAGAGATTGCGTAAAAATGAAATGTTAATCGAAGGTGTTAATTTTGACAACTTTAATCTGGATCAGGAAATGGACGCTGAGGCAGAAGCTTTAAAACGACCAAAGCTGTTATGGTTTAACCTTTTATTGACACTTACTGTTGTTGGATTACTGATGTCCGGAATACTTCCAGCAGGGTTAATATTTATGTTAGCTGTGAGTATCGCATTGCCGATCAACTACAGAAACATGAATGTACAGATGGATAGAATTAAAGCACATGCTCCAAGTGCTTTAATGATGGCGGCAATTATACTTGCTGCAGGATCATTCCTTGGAATACTTGAAAACACAGGGATGCTTAATTCACTTGCTGAAGATATGGTAGTCATACTTCCAGCATTCCTAGTTCCATTCCTTCACTACATCATCGGATTCTTCGGTGCACCACTGGAACTTGTATTGAACACAGATGCTTATTATTTTGCACTGCTTCCAGTTGTCGAGCAGATAGTATCGACACATGGCGTGGATAGTATTACAGCAGCATACTCAATCATGATCGGTAATGTTATCGGAACATTTATCAGTCCGTTTTCACCAGCATTGTGGCTGGCTGTAGGACTTGCAGGCATCGAGATGGGCCGTTACATTAGATATGCAATATTCTGGGTATGGGGTTTCAGTGTACTCGCAATGGTAGCTGCATTTATCATGGGAATCATTTAACAGATAAAAACAGACCGGTATTGAACAGATTGACGTTCAATGCCGGTTTTTATTATGGGGAGAATAATCTTATTAAGTTTGATAAAGTATACGTAATATAAAAATATACAGTACTTTGGAGTGTTTACTATGGAAGATGCTGAGGATTTAAAAATCACCGTTAAACGGCGAACATGGCTTTTAGGAATGGCAACACCTGTGAAAATTCAATTTAATGGAAGATTGATAGGCACAGTTAAATCCTTTAAAGAAAAAGAGATGAATATACTGGCAAAGAAAGGCCAGTTGATATGTACATCTCCGATGGATAAGGAGTCGAAACTGAATGTGCAGACAGGTGACCACGTACTGATTAAGGATACGCTGTTCAGCAGAACAGCAAATATACTAATCGTTCTGTTCACTGTACTGGTGATTACAAATTATATATACACAACTCTACCGAATAACTCTCAGGAAGGACTGGTACCTATGTCACGGCTGAACGTTTTAATCGGATACTTATTTTTAGGTATCGGTTCATATTTTTCAAGACAGTATAAAATAGTTATAGATGATGGGGAAAAGAAAGATTAGTACCAACTTGGTCAAAGTTTCCATTAATTGTTTATTCACAGATACTTTTTATCACGTATAATAAACAGACATGATTATTTAATGGAGAGTCGACTAAATGAGTATTATATTCGGATTTTTAATTTTTATAGCAACGATTTCCACAGCCGTCTTGTTCGGTTTGGCGATGCACGGTCATTGGTCTGATAAGGGAAATAGCAAATCTTTATGGAAACCGGTATTTGTACTGTTAACAGTATCCGGAATTCTCATGATGAACCGTGCATTGATTGTGGAAGGTGCAACGATTAATGAAGCATTCCTGATTTTATGGGTAATGGTGTCGATTGGAATGTTCATATCTATGGCATCCAGCCGTTTCTATAACTTAAAGTACAAGGAAAAAGGTAAATTCAGTAAAATTTCGCGAACAGCATTTATTATTGGATTTATAATATTCCTGTTATTCGCATTCACTATGCCGGGAACTAATGTAGAAGAGGATGCAGCAGCTAAAGTTGAATCGGAGTCTGTTGAAACAGCGAAGGAATTTGATGAACAAGAGGTAGCAACAGACTTCGAAGCTGAAAAACAGGCAGAGGAAGAGCGTTTAGCTGCTGAGGCAGAGATAGAAAAAGAAGAGGCAGCAGCGCTGAAGAAAGCTGAAAAAGAAAAAGCTGAGCGTGAAGTGAAAGAACAGCAGGAAACAGAAGAAAAACTTGCTGCGGAAAAAGCGGCTAAAGAGAAAGCCGAGAAAGAAAAGACTGAAAAAGAGAAGCTGGCTCAGAAACAGAAGAAAGAAGACGAGAAATTATATTCTCACATGGACGGTCTGATAGCAGTAGAACTTTATCGTGTGGTGGATGGTGATACTGTTCACGTGATCGACAGCGACAACAATACGATGAAGCTGAGACTGTTATTAATAGACACGCCGGAAACGGTGCATCCTAATAAGCCGGTAGAACAGTTTGGTCCCGAAGCTTCAGCGAGAATGACAGAGCTAATGAGTAATGCCGATGATTTACATATTGAGTACGATGAGGGAGAACGGACGGATCACTATGGCAGACATTTAGTATATTTATATGCTGACGGTGAAAGTGTTCATGAAGTACTGCTTGAAGAAGGACTTGCCAGAGTAGGTTATATATATGAGCAGCAGCGCTACCTTGCAGAGTTTCGTGAAAAAGAACAGTATGCCAAAAATAATCAGCTTGGCATCTGGTCAATACCCAGTTACGTAAACGAAGGTGGAGAAGGTTTCAACAGCGAAGAGGAAAAAGAAGCTGTAGTGGAAACAGTTCCTGAATCCAGTGCGAATCAAAGTACGGCACCGGCATCAGGTGGCTCATATAACTTTGCGAACTGTACTGATTTACGAACTGAATTTCCAAGTGGGGTAGCGAGCAATCACCCGGCATATCAGTCTAAAATGGACAGAGATAATGATGATTGGGCATGTGAATCTTAAAAAAATTAGATAATTGTGTTGTCATTTTACTCAGAGCATGGTATATTAAGAATGTAGTTTTTAGTCAAAGTTTAAATAGTTTCTATTCAATTACTGAAAAAACTCTTTTAAATGTTTAAAACTGCAAAAATAACACGTGCATAAGCACAAGGAGGTTTTTTCAATGAATGAAGGAACTGTGAAATGGTTTAATGGAGAAAAAGGTTTTGGTTTCATCGAGCAAGAAGCAGGAGACGACGTGTTCGTACACTTCTCAGCTATCCAAGGTGAAGGATACAAGACTTTAGAAGAAGGACAAAAAGTTACTTTTGAAATCGAAGAAGGACAACGCGGACCACAAGCTGTCAACGTTGAAACTGTTTAATAAATAGTTTAATTTTTAAGAGACACCTCCGGGTGTCTCTTTTTTTGTCTTTTAACTGGAAAAATTACATTTAATTAGTGTATATTAAAAAAGATAGATATATATACATAAAAGGAGTATGTCGATGAAAAATTTTAAATTTATTCTAATCGCCGGATTATCTTTTGCTGCACTAAGCGGGTGTTCTCCTGAAGAAGGTATCACCGAAGAAAACAGCGGGAGTATTGAGGCAGCATTCGAAAATGACACAGGAAACGGCAAACTGGAATTACTGACATCAAATATTACAGCTGATAGTAATGAAATTGAAATTAAAATGCAGGATATCGATGAGAGTAAACCGGCATTTATTACTATCGCAAATGAAACTGTTAATGAAGGTACTGTAGAAAATGATACTGTCTATACATTTTCAATCGATGATATAAGAGATGCAAAAAGAACAGATTATAAACCCAAAATTCAATTAATCCAAACAGATAATGATAAACTTGACGGTGATATTGTTACTTTTAAAGAAGTCAGATACAGCGTAGAAGAATAACACATGTATCTTGTTGAAACTGTTTAATAAATAGTTTAATTTTTAAGAGACACCTCCGGGTGTCTCTTTTTTTGTCTTTTATATTTATTTGATTACTTCCGTCTAAGGAAAAGTTTAGTATAATGAGTAATATTAACAGCAAACTGTAATACGGAGGTCTTTTGTATGGGGAAAGATATATACGTAGGTGATGGAAGAAAAGAAATTATTTTCCAGGATATTTTTAATAATATACAAAATGGCGACCGGGTGATTATGTCTGAAACAAAATCTTTTCACACTTTGACCGATGGACTCACTGTTCCTGAAGACGGTGAACTTGAAATCGTGGGAAGAGCAGGCGAGGACGTCATTGTCAGCGCAGGTATGACAGTCTACGGACAGTTGATATTGAGAAACCTAACCTTGGACCTATCACTGACAGATGCAAATGCCGGTGAAAGAATTTACGTCGACGGCGGCACACTAATTTTAGAAAGTGTTAAAATTATCGGCAGTACACGTACGGCGAGTCCGGTTATGGTTAATAGCGGTAAAGTAAAGATGAACAGTTCAACAGTTAAAAATAATGCTGAGCAAAGTTATGGTATTGAATTGAAACATACCAGTACCGGCAGCGTGATGAATTGTAATGTTGACGGCTTTGTAGTTACAGATTCAACGATAGGGGTATATGATTCAAATGTTTATAATGGTGTCTATATTAAAGAAAAGGCAACATTTGAGGGAGGGAACACGCATTTTAACTTCGCAGATGCAGTTAATCCCCGAAATATTTACTGTACCGATAGTACTCTGATATTAAAATATTCAAGTGTAACAGGAGATAAAATAGATAATCCTATTCGTGCTTTTGGCAGCGATCTGTACTTAATTGAGATGAGTATGACGAATGTCAGAGCGAATGGTTTCGCACTGGAGCTGAATACGGGAAGTGTTGCGAACATCAGTATCTGTAAAATACGGGGGGTATTTGCGAAATCATCTACAGTGCAAATCGACGGTGATGTCACAGTTTATAATTTCTTGGAACTGTACGATAAAAGCCGCATAACAGGTGCGGATCTAAAGGTCTATATCGCACCACCGAATTATTCGATGCAGGTGACAGAAGGTTCATCAGTCGAGCTTGAAATACTTAATTCACGTTTTTCACCTGTAATCAAAGTGGATAATTCTATATTTAAAGTGGCAGAAAGCAATGTGGAGAGAGATGTTATAAATATTGATGCTATTGGTAATACGGATATTGAAGGTGACAATATTAACATACGTGAACTGGATAATGCTGCAAAGCAGCAGACTTCAGAAGAACCCGACAGGAATACAATGAATACCGGCAGTAATGCACTTGAAGAGCTGAACGAGATGATTGGACTTTCAGAAGTGAAAGCTTCGGTCAGAAAATTTATTAACTTAACTAAAGTAAATAAACAGAAGAAAGAACGCGGACTGCCGGCAAGGCAGTCATCGCTACATTCAGTTTATCTGGGCAATCCAGGTACCGGAAAAACGACTGTTGCAAGACTCGTCGGTCAGGTTCTTTATCAGGAAGGCGTCCTTAAATCGAATAAGTTTGTCGAAGTATCACGTCAAGATCTTGTATCGGGTTTTATCGGCAAGACTTCTGAAATTACACTTGAGAAACTAAAAGAAGCTCATGGCGGTGTATTTTTCGTCGATGAAGCATATACACTGAATTCAGGCGGTGGCTCGACAAATTACGGTCAGGAAGCTCTCGATACGATACTGAAATATATGGAAGACAACCGCGACAGCATCATGATAATTTTTGCAGGGTACACGAAAGAGATGTACGACTTCTTTAATATGAACCCGGGACTTAAATCAAGAATTCCACATTACTTTAATTTTGAAGATTATACACAAGATGAATTATCTGAGATTGGTATTAAAGAACTGAAGAAAGAGCAATATCTATTCGATGAAACGAAGTATATGAAAGAACTGAAGAAAAATTATAAACGCGGCAGCGATACGAGCAATGCGAGGTTTGTTCGCAACTTTAACGAAGCGCTAATTCTTGAACAATCAAACAGAGTCGCAGAAGCCCAGCTTTCGGAATCGGAAGATTTTTTAAAGATTATCGAAGAAGACTGGAATAATGCACTTGGTGTAAATGAAGATGAATCATCAAAAAGTCTTGCATCTATTCATAGAGAACTGGATAATTTAACCGGACTGGAATCCGTTAAACAGTTTATAAATAAGTTAATAAAAGAAGCTCAAGCAAATAAAATGTTTGAAGAACGCGGCATGGACATCGGCAGTTCAAGTTATCACATGGTATTTACCGGACCACC
>JBQDHL010000032.1:0-6263 GCA_052093725.1 Jeotgalicoccus sp.
GGATTTACTATTTTACGAAATGCTTCAGAGAAGGACTGAGTTAACGAATGTAGAAAAAAGCTGGTATAAAACATTTCTAAAAGGCTTTGAAGGTGAATGCTTATACGATGAAATTTTTGAAGACGTCGGGCATGACGATGTTTTAGTTTATCGGGACCTTTATCTTAAAGTTGGTAAATCTGTTACACAGTATGATGCTCTGGTAATTAATGATGAAGGAATCGTCGTTAATGAGATAAAAAACTACACCGGAGAATATAAAGTTGAGGGTGGTGACTGGTTCAGAAATGGACAGAGAATATCCGAAGAACCCATTGCTCAGCTTAACCGCTCAGTTGGAAAGTTAATCGGCTTGAAGAATTCTGTTAATGGTAATTTTCGAGTGAGAGGCAAGCTAATTTTCGTGAGTGATGATTTTTATCTTCAAAACGATGACAACTCGCTGTGGGCAAAAATAGTTGTGCGGATGGATTTACGGAGATACCTGAGGAAGTTCCGTGGCGGGAAAATCGGTAATAAATCACAATTTATAGTCCGGATGCTCAGTGAGAATATAGTCGAGAATCCGTATATTGATAATAATGTGGATGAGAGAAGATTGAAGAAAGGGTTGTATTGCGGACAGTGCGGGAGTTTTAATTTGATGAAATCCCGGTTCCACTTAGTCTGCAACGAATGTGGGAGTAAAGAGAGTAACGAAACACACCTGCTTAGAGCGATGAATGATTATCAAATTTTATTTTACGGTAAGCCGATGACAAGAACATCGTTTATGAATTTTATTGGCTACAGTTTAACACCTAGAGTTGTGTACAGACTCTTATTAAAACACTGTTATGTTGATAAAAAAGGCAATCAAACAGCATATATATTTAAGTATCAAGATTTTGAAGATGCTATGGCGAAACCAGAACTATTTGTTAAATATAAAGACCATTTGAAAGAATAAGTACTGTTTGGATTACCATGTACCTTTGACATAGTCGTCCGGGGGCGTTTGGATTACCATGTACCTTTGACATAGTCGTCCGGGACCGTTTGGATTACCATGTACCTTTGACATAGTAGTCCGGTGACCTTTGGATTACCATGTGCCTTTGACATAGTCGTCCGGTCAAGTAAAACACTGCTGATACACCCATCAGCAGCCCTAAACACACCATAAACCCCATCCACATAAAAGCGGACGGGGTTTTATCGTATCTATAGCAACTTTTTCTTCGTATTTTTGTTAATTATCCAGCGGATAAATAGTGCGACGGATATTGCCAATCCTATATAACCGAGAATCGGATAAACGATGTTGACGAGTTCGACGAAACCGACGTTTGAAATGATAAACGCGGCAATCAGCGACACGATCATCATTATTTTATATTTGCCGGAATAAGCAACTGTGAAACGGGTCAGGAATGGGTACATTAATCCGACGACTGAGTTGAAGATCAGCAGAATGATAATGACTGAGTATACTGTGCCGAGCCAAGGTGCCATGTTTTCTGCCATTGTCATCGCCGGTAGCGGGACTTCGTTTGCTGTCGGTATGATTGACAGAACACCGACGTTAACAAGTATCATTAACAGCATTATTATCAGCCCGCCGTATATTGCTCCGCGTCGTGCGATTGCATGACGAGATGCTTCGGACCCCATTATTGATAAAAAACTGAAGCCTGTTGCAAGTGCCAGACCGGCATAAGTAATCGCATCGAACCACCAGAATGAAGTAGGTGTACGTGAAGTATCGACATAGTTATTTACTTCCGAGTAGGGCACTTCCGGATTTAATATGTTGTATCCCGTAATGATAATTACTGCGACAATTAACATCGGCGTAATCCCGCCGATGATATTGACGATTTTATCAAAGTCGAGCAGCAGTGTACCGAATGTGAGAAGTATCATAATCAGTACGCCGAGCTGCGGATGTATTCCAAATGACTGGTTGAATGTGGCACCGCTTCCTGCAATCATAACGACTGCGATGCCGTATAAAAAGAATATTAAAACGTAGTCGATGACGAGTCCGAGTTTTTTTCCGAATAAAACCCGAAGCGGTGTTTCATGAGAGTCCGCATTTAAACGAAAGCCGAGTTTTGCGGCCTGTCTGCCGACAAACATTAAAATCAGTGCTGCCAGTATAATACCTAAAATACTGATCAGTCCGTGGCTCGCGAAGAACTGCAGTACTTCCTGTCCTGTTGAGAATCCTGCACCGACAATAATGCCGGCATACGCAAAGCCGATGCGCCATGAGGCGCGGTTTTTACCTTGTGACATAATTTCATCTCCTGTTTGTTGTTTACATAACTTATATAAACTAATAATAAGAAGATAAACATTTAACTATAAAAAAACCTGAACATTACATTTAAGTAATATCCAGGGATAGAATTTTATTCTTCGATATCATCTGAAAATCTTTCCGCAAGTTTACGGGCTTTAAGTTTTAAGAATCCCCATCGAAGAGTTAGCATCGCACCGATAACTAAACCGACATATCCAAATAATGGATAGACAATGTTAACGAGTTCAACGAATCCGACATATGTGCCGAAATAACCGACGATGAGTGCAGCAGCTAATAAGATTTTATATTTCTTCGATCCAGGTTTAGTAAATCTTGCCAGGAACGGGTATAAAAATCCGACGATAGAATTATATATTAATAATATAATAATTACCGAGTATGCTGTGCCAAGCCACGGTGAAATATTTGCTGCCATTTGCATCGTCGGCAGTGCGACATCGTATGCAACTGGAAGAATTGACAGTACACCGAACGTGATAAGCAGCATAAGTATCATAATTAACAGTCCCCCGTATACTGCGCCGCGTCTTACGATCGACTGGCGTGCAGATTCAGAGCCCATTATTGATAAAAAGCTGAATGCTGTTGCAAGTGTAAAGCCTGAATAAGTAATAGCATCAAACCACCAGCTGCTCGTCGGTGCCCGTGACACATCGTTATACTGATTGACCTCGGATAAAGGAATCATCGGATTCAATATGTTATATCCCGCAATAAAGAACATTGCAATGACCAGTACTGGTGTGATGATACCGATTATGGAAATAATTTTATCGAAATCCAATAATAATGTAATAAATGCAAGTATGATAAGGACAATTGCCCCAATTTGCGGATGTATACCGAAACCTTCATAGAATGTCGCACCGCTTCCTGCAATCATAACGATTGCGAGACCGTATAAGAAGAAAGCGAGTATAATATCAACGACAAGTCCGAACTTTTTTCCGAATAGTGTGTTCAGCGGTAAAACGTGGGATTCAGCGTGTGTTGAGTATCCGAGTTTAGCCGCCTGACGGCCGATAAACATAATAATCAATCCTGTTAAAATGACGCCTGCAATACTAATTAATCCGTGACTCGCGAAAAATTGAAGTACTTCCTGCCCTGTTGCAAAGCCGGCACCTACTACAATACCGGTATATGCAAAGGCATATTTCCAAGAAGCACGTCTGTTACCTTTTACCATATTTCCAACTCCTATTTCTGTATGTTAATAATTATACCCTGTTTTTTTAAGATGTTAACAAAAATTATTTATTTATTCAGCAAACGAAGTATTCCGTTATGCAACTATATACGTATATAGTATACTCAATTACTATAGATTGTATTAGAACGTTAGTTTTGAAAAGGGGAATTTTAATGTATAAAGGCTTTAATTTTACACATGACTATAAATCGCTGCCGCGTACATTCTGGTCACCATACGAACCGGAAGAATCAGAGGCACCGAAAATAGTTCTGTTTAATCACCATTTAGCGAGATTATTAAATATAGACGAAAACGAACTTGAAAATGATGCTGAGTTTTTCAGTGGTAATAAACTGCCGGAGACGGTAGAACCGGTAGCCCAGGCATACATGGGTCACCAGTTTGGTACTTTAAATATGCTTGGTGACGGGCGAAATGTCCTCCTAGGTGAGCATAACACAGATGGCGAAAAGTATGATGTCGTCCTGAAAGGTTCGGGTGCGACGAAGTATTCACGCCAGGGTGACGGCCGTGCGCCGATTGACTCGATGCTGCGTGAATATATTATCAGTGAATATATGGCAAACATCGGCATTGAAACGACACGAGCATTAGCCGTCGTCGATACAGGAGAAATGCTGACACGTCAGACAACAACGGCGAGTGGGATCTTAACGCGCATCGCGAGTTCACATATTCGCGTTGGTACTTTTGAATATGCTGCACGCCAGTCGGCTGAAGAATTAAAAGCACTTGCTGACTTTGCGATTGAACGCCATTATCCGTATCTTGCAGCGCTGACGGAAGATAAAAAGTATCTTCTGTTTTATGACCACGTTGTAAGAAAGCAGGCTGAATTAATTGCCCAGTGGCAGTCAGTCGGATTTATTCACGGTGTTATGAACACGGACAATATTTCAATTTCGGGTGAGACGATTGATTACGGACCATGTGCGTTTATCGATGTATACAATCCGGATACCTATTTCAGTTCGATCGATACTGAAGGGCGCTACCGCTACAAAAATCAGCCGCCGATCGGACAGTGGGATTTAAGTAAGCTCGGTGAAGCGCTTTGTCCGCTGTTTGACAGCTCACAAGATGAAGCGGTGAAGCTCGCTCAGGAAGTACTCGATAAATATCCGCAGTATTATAATAGAAAGTATATTTCATTAATGGGAGACAAACTGGGCATTCTGGACTTGGATTATGAAGAACAGTATGACGTGAAGCTTGTCGATGAACTGCTTGGATTTATGTTTAAATATGAAGCGGATTACACGCGTACATTCAGAGATCTTTATTTGACTAATTACGATAAATTACCGATGTTCAATGACAGTGAATTTATTAACTGGTTTGAACAATATCAGGCGAGAAAGAAAGTACAAAGTGCTAAAAAAGATGAAATTAATGTTGCAGCGAATGCGGCGAACCCGAGCTTCATTCCACGAAATTATTTAGTTCAAAAGGCATTAAATCTTGCGTTGGAAGGACAGTACGGTGAGCTGAAGCAGCTATTAAAAGCTGTGTCTAAACCGTTTAATGATAAACTCGGCGGAAAATATATTAATGCACCAGGCAAAGATGATGTTGATCCGGACTTTAAGACCTACTGCGGAACGTGATAATCAATTTACTTAAAAGGACAGAGGAATAATGCAAAATTTCTTAGAAGAAATAATTAACCAGTTTGGTTATGCTGCTATAGTTTTTTTAATTGCAGTAGAGAATATTTTTCCGCCGATTCCTTCAGAAGTTATTTTAACGTTTGGCGGCTTTATGACTGCAGCGACTGACATGACAGTGACCGGAGTAATTATCGCCTCGACGGCAGGTTCTGTCGGCGGTGCGGTCGTACTGTATTACCTCGGAAGCATTTTGGGCGCTGAACGGATGAAACGAATCGTTATGAAGTACGGAAAATGGCTCAGACTAACGACGGAAGATGTAGATAAGTCTTACGGGTGGTTTAATAAATACGGCTCGTGGACTGTGTTTTTCTGCCGCTTCATTCCGTTGATTAGGAGTTTGATTTCCATTCCTGCGGGAATGAGCAAGATGAGCATACCGAAGTTCTTAGTACTGACAACAATCGGTACATTTATATGGAACACGATACTCGTTAATCTCGGTGCTTCAGTCGGTGAAAACTGGGAGGATATCGTTGCAGTGATGGACCTGTATGCAAATATTGCATATGCAGTCATCGCAGTTTTAGGTATTGCATTTTTAATATGGTTCTTTTACTTCAGGCCGAAGAAAAAGGCGAAATAATAGAAATAGAGGATAGCCGGAACGTTCCGGCTATCCTCATTTTTATTAGTATTATTTTTTCTCGTACGCAGCAAGCAGGGTGACAACGATGTCGAGAACAGGTGTTTCAATATCACAATTCTGCTTCATGTCATGGACGTACTGCTGAATATATTCAAACTCTGTTCTTTTATCCGCCATCACATCATAATACATGCTGGTGCCCATATCCGGCGGATAGCTGTAGTACATATCCATTGCGTAATCAACGAACCCTTCATCAATCTTTACATCATCCGTGTTGCACATGTTTACCACAGCCGCAGACTCAGTAAGTAACTGCCGTGTTAATTGTACTGTTTTGTCATCTTCGAATATTTTCGCAGTGTTTTTACTGAGAGCGGTCATTGAATTAATGCCGACATTGATCAGCAGTTTTTCGTAGCGCATTTTGTTGAACTCTGTACTTTTCAACAGTTCGAAATTAACTGCCTCTGTGCT
>JBQDHL010000032.1:6363-9401 GCA_052093725.1 Jeotgalicoccus sp.
AGTGCAGGTGTCTTTGTCGCTATAAAAAGCACATCGAATTTATCTCTTACCTCACTGATATTATGAACTTTAATTTCATGATAAGTTTTGACACCGTGTTCGAGTATTGTAAAGCCGCCGCGCCCGGATCTCGCCATTAATGTAAGTTCAACTTTATCCGCGGGAAGTTTATAGAACTCGCGGGCAATAATGCTGCCGACTGCACCTGCACCGATAATACCTATTTTCATATTTTCACTCCGTTATTTTTTTATCATTTCTGTGGTAAAATAAGTATATCTAATTTCAGAAAGTAGGGAAACTATGAAGTCGACAGCAGATTTAATCAGCATGAAAAACAATGACAGAATAGTGATGGTAACAGCATATGATTATCCTTCTGCAAAACTTGCAGAAAAGGCGGAAGTAGACGTCATTTTAGTGGGAGATTCACTTGGAATGGTGGTATTAGGATACGAATCGCCGGTGCAGGTGACACTGGATGATATGATTCATCACTCGAAAGCAGCGAAACGCGGTGCAGCGAATACTTTTATCGTTGCAGATATGCCTTTTGGCTCACATCATGCAGATGTAAATGAAGGCATTAAAAACGGCATCAGACTGTATCAGGAAAGTGATGCAAACATGATAAAAATGGAAGGCGCGGATTCATTCGATGTGATCAAAGGTCTCGTTAAGGCAGGGGTTCCTGTGTGCGGACATTTAGGATTAACACCACAGCACTTCGGAATTACCGGATTTAAAATGCAGGCTGGAGATACAGAACAGGCTGATAAACTGATTGAAGATGCGAAGGCGCTTGAAGCGGCAGGAGCCTCGATGATGGTGCTTGAAGCAATTCCGATGGACCTTGCTAAAAAAGTAACAGAAACAGTCAATATTCCGACTATCGGTATCGGTGCAGGTATTCATACTGACGGACAGGTGCTTGTTTATCATGATGTACTTCAGTACGGCAGCGACCGTCTGCCGAAGTTTGTTAAACCTTATGCAGATATGAACTCAGTCATCGAAGAAGGACTGACGAATTACCGTAACGAAGTGAAGAGCAGAATGTTCCCGTCTGAGGCAACGACGTACAAGAAGCGGGTGTTCGAGTAAATGCAAGATACATCAGGCATTAAAGAAGTCAGAGCACTTTTAAAAGCGCACAGGGATAAAAAAATTGCGCTTGTGCCGACGATGGGCTATCTCCATGAAGGGCATGCAGCGCTTATAAAAGAAGCAAAACAGCATGCTGATATCGTGGCAGTCAGCATTTTCGTCAACCCGCTGCAGTTCGGACCACAAGAAGATTACGACAGCTATCCGCGTGAGCTGGAGCGCGATTTAAACATTTGCCGCGAACGTGGTGTGGATATCGTTTTCCATCCTGAAGTGAACGAAATGTACCCCGATGAGATGGAATTTACACTAGGTATTAAAACGATGGCAGATATACTGGACGGAGTTAAGCGTCCGGGGCACTTTGAAGGTGTGATTACTGTAGTCAGCAAACTGTTTAATATTATACAGCCGGATATTGCTGTTTTTGGAGAAAAAGACCGCCAGCAGCTGATGATTATCGAACGCTATGTTGAAAACTTTAACGTGCCGGTTCAAATTATCGGCGTACCGACGAAACGCGAAGAGAACGGCCTTGCGAAAAGTTCACGTAATGTGAATTTAAGTGAGTCGGAGTACGTGGAAGCAGCTGAAATTCACGCGGCGTTAACAAACGCGGCTGAACAAGTTAAGACCGGTACTGTGAATACAGACAAAGTGAAGTCGTTTATCAAACTTCATATTGAACAGCGGACGAGCGGCAGTGTGGATGACCTGGCAATTTACGCGGCGGACAGTCTCAAACCCGTTGAAAATATAGACCAGGATGTTATTATATTTATTGCAGTGCAATTTGAAAAAGCAAGATTGATTGATAATTTATACGTCAGCATTTAACGGAGGAATAATATGGCACGGCGAATTACAGCGCTATTAATTTTATACGCATCTTTGTTTATAATCGTACCGGCCATACAATCCTACGACTTTAAGGACGGTCTGACCGAAGATTATTTTAATCACTGGCTCGAACAGAATGTCATTCCAAACTACGATACGACTAAAATAGAACAGGTGCACGGTGCACAGGAAACGAATATTGACTATTCACTCGGTTCATCGTTCAGAATAGATAACGAGCCGGTCGTCAATTCAGAATACGAAGGCGACTTTGTAATAATGAATCAGCCCGGTGCATTCCGTATGCTCCTCGTCCGTGACGGAATTGTCACAGGCGGATATACGAATTCGGCCGATGTCTCATTTGGAAAAATGAGCATTGACGGTATGAACCGTGAAGAGCTGCGGGAAGTATACGGTGAGCCGCTCGACTATATACGTAAACAGTGGAAGCGGCTGAAAGTTGAACACGACGAATACGATGTGTTCGATGTCGGCAACTATTATGCATATTTCTTTTACGATATACATGAAAACGATAAAGCGAACGGTATGCTGATTATTAATAAAGATGAAGTAATTGAAATCAATAATCTTTATAACCATCCACCGCAGGAAGACAACGAGCAGATGCATTTTAATTTAGTTAATGCAACGCGTGCAGAGTACGGTTATTCCACACTCGAACGCGACTCTGCAGCGGATGAAGTCGCATATTATCACAGCGCCGATATGGCAGAAAACAATTATTTTAATCACGACTCACCGGACGGCAGCACGCTGAAAGACAGATTATTAAACGGCTCGGTGGATTTCACACTGGCAGGAGAAAATATTGCGACAGGACACACATCGCCAATATTCGCCCACCACAGCCTAATGAACTCTCCGTCACATCGTGTTAATGTGCTGAACGATCAGTTTAACTACCTCGGTGTCGGCATTGAGTACAACGGAGACAGCGTACCGTATTATACGGAAAACTATATACAGAAATAATTAGTATGAGCGCCCGGATTGGTGAAATCCGGGTGTTTTTATTGTTTGTTGGCTTGATAAAGGGAGCATATGCGGTAAATAACATTTTTTTA
>JBQDHL010000032.1:9501-15534 GCA_052093725.1 Jeotgalicoccus sp.
TTTATTGTTTGTTGGCTTGATAAAGGGAGCATATGCGGTAAATAACATTTTTTTACGCATGACATCGTCTCATGCATACGCAATCTATGATTCATAGTTATGACGAAGCCTCATGCATACGCAAATCGGGATTCATAGTCATGACGAACTCTCATGCATACGCATTCTATGATTCATAGTTATGACGAAGCCTCATGCATACGCAATCTATGATTCATAGTCATGACGAAGCCTCATGCATACGCAAATCGGGATTCATAGTCATGACGAACGCTCATGCATACACAATCCATGATTCATAGTCATGACGAACGCTCATGCATACGCAAATCGGGATTCATAGTCATGACACCCCCTCATGCATACACAATCCATGATTCATAGTCATGACACCCCCTCATGTATACGCAGCATCCTGCCCAAAACAAAAAAAACCGCCCAGAGCATAGTGCCCGGACGGTTAAACATTATAATTTTAGATAAACTCTCTGAACAGCCCGACGACTTTACCAAGGACAATAACGTTATCGAGGTAAATAGGTTCCATCGTCGTATTTTCCGGCTGCAGACGGTAATAGCCTTTTTCTTTATAGAAGCGTTTAACTGTTGCTTCGTCGTCTTCTGTCATTGCAACGATGATTTCACCGTTATGTGCAATGTTTTGTTTGCGGACGATAACACGGTCACCGTCATGTATGCCTGCATCGATCATACTGTCACCGGAAACATTTAACAGAAAGATTTCACTGTTATGATTTGCCGTAAAGTGTTCGGGAAGAGGGAAGTACTCTTCGATGTTTTCCACGGCTGTAATAGGCAGACCGGCTGTAACTTTACCGAGTACAGGGACGTGAATGACCGGTGATGCATTGTCATTTGAAGCCTGGACGATTTCAATGGCGCGCGGTTTTGTCGGGTCCCGTCTGATATATCCTTTAGTTTCAAGTTTTGCCAGATGGCCGTGTACCGTAGAACTCGACTGAAGTCCTACCGCATTACCGATCTCCCGGACACTTGGCGGATAACCTTTATCATTTACGCTGCGTTTTATATATTGAAAAATATCTTTTTGTCTGTCTGTTAAATCTTTCATATTGTTACCTCCAGCCTTATATTAATTAAATTTTATCATATACCATATACACTTACAAACATTTGTTCGTATTTCTGTTGACTGCGAACGTGTGTTCTGTTATATTGTTATTACAAACATTTGTTCTTAGGAGTGGTTATTAATGACAATGAAAGATTTCAAAACTCTCACAGGTTTATTCGCCGTAATGCTAAGCTTCGGGCTTTTATATAGTTTTAATATAGTTGAACCAGATTATGCAGAGAACATACATTCTGATGAAAACACTGCATTTTCTGAAAATGAAGATGAAGAATCAATCGAACACGAGGCGAACGGTGCAGTCTCGGCTTCGTCAATTAATGAACCGCAAGATGCGGAAACAGGAATAGAGGAAGAGAAACACGCAGGTAATGGTTTTATCAGCAGCGGAGCACTCACAGAACGTCTTAATTATGACGTTTCCAGCAGAAATTAACTAATAAGTGTATATATTGTCTATTAAAGTGCGGGACCGTTTGGTTTCCGCACCTTTTTTATGGTAAATTATATTGGAAAGGGTGGAGCTCATGTTAGACGATAAAAAATTAAAACGTCTCAACCAGCTTGCAAAGTTAAAACGCGAAGATAAAATATCTGCAGCGGAGCTTGAAGAGCTGACTGGTTTGAGAGAACAATATTTATCCAACTTTAGAAATTCTTTTAAAGACCAGATTAAACACACTAAAGTGATTGATCCGGACGGTAAAGATGTTACCCCTGACAAAGTTAAGGCATTACGCAACAAAAAATAACGATGAGAATTAAAGGAGTCGAAAGTAAATGTCATTTGATAAGACTGACTTATTAGCGGTCAATACGATTCGTTCTTTAAGTATTGATGCAATTGAAAAAGCAAACTCGGGTCACCCGGGACTGCCTATGGGCGCTGCACCAATGGCGTACGTACTTTGGCAAAAACATTTAAATTTTAACCCGAAAAATGTTGACTGGTTTAACAGAGACCGTTTCGTACTGAGTGCGGGCCATGGTTCAATGTTAATTTACAGCCTGCTTCATCTTTCAGGTATTTTGGAAATGGATGATTTAAAAGAATTCAGACAATATGAATCCAAAACACCAGGACACCCTGAGTTCAAACATACAGAAGGCGTAGAAGTTACTACAGGTCCTCTTGGACAGGGCTTTGCAATGAGCGTCGGTATGGCAATGGCTGAAACTCACCTTAACTCTGTATTTAATACAGAAGAGCACGAAGTTGTTGACCATTATACTTATGTACTTGCTTCAGACGGTGACCTGATGGAAGGGATTTCGCATGAAGCGGCATCACTTGCAGGACACTTAGGCTTAGAGAAGCTGATTGTACTTTACGATTCAAATGATATTTCACTCGATGGAGACCTCGATAAGAGCTTCTCTGAAGATGTTGCGGCACGTTTTAAAGCGTATAACTGGCACTATCTGCGCGTTGAAGACGGAAACGATTTAGACGCAATTGACAAAGCGATTGAAGAAGCTAAGCAAAGCGATAAACCATCACTGATCGAAGTGAAAACAGTTATCGGATTTGGTGCGCCGAATAAATCAGGTAAATCTGATGCACACGGATCACCGCTTGGTGACGAGGAACGTCAGGGTGCTTATGAAGCATACGGTCTTGACCACCTGAAAACATTCGATGTGGATGATTCTGTCTACGCTCGTTTTGATGATACATTAGCTGCACGCGGAGCTTCAGAAGAAGCGGCGTGGAATACAGTAATGGAATCATTTAAAGCTGCTGACGAAGCTAAATATAATGATTTCATGGCTGCGGTTAATCGTGAACTGCCTGAAGACTATGCTTCAGAACTTCCGGTTTACGAAGCAGGTACGAAAAAAGCAACGCGCGGCAACTCGGGAGATATGATTCAGGAATTATCGAAATCAATTCCAACATTCTTCGGTGGAGCAGCTGACCTTGCAGGCAGCAACAAAACAAACGTTAAAGAAGCAAGTGACTACGCTAAAGACAACTATGCAGGACGCAACATCTGGTTCGGCGTAAGAGAATTTGCGATGGCAGCTTCTATTAACGGTATGGCAGCACACGGCGGCGTTTATCCTTATGCAGGAACATTCTTCGTCTTCAGTGACTACTTGAAACCGGCAGTACGTTTAAGTGCATTAATGAAATTACCGGTAACTTACGTGTTCACTCACGACTCAATCGCAGTTGGCGAAGACGGACCGACACACGAACCGGTTGAACAGTTAGCTGGACTTCGTGCAATTCCGAATCTGAACGTTATTCGTCCTGCAGATGGTAACGAAACACGTGCTGCATGGAAAGTTGCTTTAGAATCTGAAGATACACCGACAGCATTAGTACTGACTCGTCAGGATCTGACTGTTATGGATATCGAAGGAGAAAAGATTGAAGAAGGCGTGCGTCGCGGTGGTTATATCGCTTATGACGGCGGTAACGATGCTATAGTTTTCGCAACAGGAAGCGAAGTTTCTCTTGCAGTAGAAACTGCTCAGAAATTAGCTGAAGAGGGCGTTAACATTAAAGTTGCATCAATTCCTAACGTCCAGGCATTTGTAAATCAGGATGAAGCATATATTGAATCGGTATTAAATACTGATATTGAAAACCGTACAGCAGTTGAAATGGCTGCAAGCCTCGGTTGGCATAGATTTGTAGGCATTAAAGGAAAGCTCTTAACAATCGATACATTCGGTGCAAGTGCACCAGGCGGAGAAGTTGTTGAACGCTACGGCTTTACTGTAGAAAACCTGTCGAATATTATTCGCAATAAATAAGCATTGAATTTAAATGCCTGTTAATGTAAACTAAATAGTGGTTTATACGGAAAAGAGGTGAGCATTTTGGCGACTTGGATATGGATACTAATTGTAATCGTAGCCCTCATTGGCGGTTTCGCATTAGGATTTTGGATCTCTAGAAAATACATGATGGATTACTTGGAGAAGAACCCTCCTATTAATGAAGACATGCTCAGAATTATGATGATGCAGATGGGACAAAAACCATCGCAGAAAAAGATTAATCAAATGCTGAGTATGATGAATAAATCATCAGAACAAGCTAAAAAAGAGAAAAAGTAAATATTTTAGAGAACACGCACTTTTTAGAGTGCGTGTTTTTTTATAATTATTTAAAATTTAGAAAATTATTGCAATTTTGTTATTGGCATGGATATAATAACTTTATCAAACAAAGGGGGTAAAGCATCAATGAAAAACAAAAATTTTTTAGCGTTTCTTGTAATCGCTTTCTTAGTTGTCATGAGTGCATGTTCGAGTGATGACAACGTCGAAGAAGAAGCGGCTGGCGATGAAGCGGCTGAAAGTGAAAAAACAGGGGATTTAACAATTGGAACAATGGCAGAAATGGTGACGACGGATCCTCACGGATCGAACGACTCAGCATCACGCCAAGTTAGAGCAAACATATATGAAACTTTGGTATTCCAGGATGTGGACATGTCACTATCACCAGGTCTTGCAACTGAATACGAACAAGTGGATGAAACAACATGGAATTTTAAACTTCGTGAGGGTACAACTTTCCATAATGGTGAAGATTTTACCTCGGAAGACGTTGTCGCAACTTTCGACCGTGTGCAGGATGATGCAATGGCATCACCGGTACTTTTCCTATTCGAAATGATTGAGGAAATCGAAGTTGTCAGTGATTACGAAATTAACATTCATACATCTATACCATTCGCTCCTTTAGCGAGTCACTTAGCGCACAACACAGGCGGTATTATTTCTAAAGCGACAATCGACGCTGATTACCAGGCTGCATTAGATGCTGCTGAGAGCGACGTTACTTTAGAAGAGTACTACGAGCTTCGTGAAGCTGGCGGAGACGAGTACGATGCTGTTAAAGAAGAAATCAGCGAACATTTAGGTACTGTTGTGGCGAATGAGCCAAATGGAACGAACCATCTTAAATTCGTTTCACGCAGTGCAGGGGATGAAGTAGTGTTAGAGAAATTTGAAGATTTCCAGGGCGGCGACCGTTATTTTGAAAATGTAACATTCAAAGTAATTCCTGAAAATGGCGCACGTATGGCAGAACTTGAAACAGGCGGAATCCAGGTTGCAACTGATGTGGATTCAACTAACATGGAACGCGTTGAAAATGGTGCGGATACTGCGGTAACTGCAACGGACTCAGTTCGTATGTCATACCTTGGATTTAACATTAACAAAGAGCCGTTCAACGATATGAAAGTCCGTCAGGCAATTTCATATGCAATTGACCGCGAAGAAATCGTAGCAGGCGTGTACGATGATATGGGTATTCCGGCAAAAGGACCTTTAGCACCAGATGTCTGGGGTTACTCTGAAGACCTTGAAGGACAGGAATACAACATGGAAAAAGCAAAAGAAATTCTAGCTGAAACAGATGTAGCAGACGGTTTTGACACTACAATCTGGGTAAACGATGATCAGCAGATTATCGATACTGCTGTCTACATTCAAAGTGAACTTGCTGAACTTAACATTAATGTTGAAATTGAGCAGTTTGAGTGGGGCGCGTACTTAGAAACACTTGCACAAGGTAACCACGAAATGTTTATTCTTGGTTGGACAACTGTAACAGGGGATGCTGACTACGGTCTGTATGCTTTATTCCACTCTAAAAACCAGGGAGCAGCGGGTAACCGTGTGTTCTACGATAATCCTGAAGTCGATGAGTTATTAGACGCAGGACGCGCAGAAGTAGATGAAGAAGCACGTCAGCAGATTTATACTGACATCGAAAACATTCTTGTAGAAGAATCACCGTCATCGTACCTCTTCCACGCACAGTTTGCTGCAGGCTATAACGAAACAGCAGTAAGCGGTATCGAAGTCGATCCGGCAGGCGGACTGCACTTTAAAGATGTAAGATTTAAATAATATGGAAGTACCTCTTGGCTGCATCTCGCAGTTAAGAG
>JBQDHL010000033.1:0-12210 GCA_052093725.1 Jeotgalicoccus sp.
GTCTGGACGATAAACAAGTTACCAAATCCAGCATTATCTCTACATTATTAATGGCTCCGTGGATTATTATTATCCCAACGGCATTATTTTCATCAATAATTTAACAGCAAAAACGTCCCTGCCGATTAAATTCTGCAGGGACGTTTTTTTGATTTTCTAATTAAAATCTCTCTTAACCGTTTTTTTCCATTCTTTCTTAAAGACTTCTTCACCATTGTTATAACCGACGAGTCGGTTTACAAGATAGAAGTTTTCATAGTCGCATGTCATAATACTTTCTGTTTTCATTTCTGTCTTAATATCTGCATCTTCAACAACAACTGTCCAGTCACACTGTACTGCAGCTGAAAGCGGATCATCGTTGTTTATCGTGTAAATATTATGATTTTCAGTACCGTATGTGATGCCGAGGTGCGGCAGGAACCTTTGTCCTTCATTTGAATAATCATCCAGTATCCAGTTGTTTGTCGTCAGATCATTGATGACATTTCTTGTACGATAACCTTCTTCAATAATTTCTTTTTCAAGCGGTGTTGCCATCTCAGCTGAATTATATTTCATTTCAACCGGTGTATAATTTTCAACGTATGGCAAATCCAGTGAACTGTTATTTAAATCTACTGTCAGTTCTACTTTATCTTTTGATGCCCACATTAACGGCCAGTAGCTTGGTGAGAATGAAATTTCAATACTGTGTCCTTCTGGAACAGTATAGCCGATAACGTCAAACTGAATCTCCGCATCGATATATTCATCGATTGGCAGTTTTTCCGGATGCTCGTGGCTGTTAAAATGATTTAAATTCAGCTGTCCTTTCGTAATAAGCGTGCGTTTGCCGTTTGGATGAACGTCTGTTAAGCGCACATGCAGGTTGGCTTCATCATGTGAAGATTTAACCCGCACGTTCAGTTTCGCATGCCCGGCAATGCTCAGTTCTTCAGCTGCATCAACTGAAATTGTTGTTGCAAGTGCGTTATCAATTGTCTGATCGGCAGCTAAATCACCTTCTTGTCCAAACGGACAATAAACACCTGAATACAAGCCGTGATGCTGATTATTTGCGAGCTTAATTTCATCGTGGAAATGGCTTAAAATATCGACGGATTCAAATTTTTCTGCGTAAACATCGATCCAGTTTCCTGCTCTATACTCGTAACTTGTCGACGGTTCGACGCTGTCCTGAATATAAATATGGAATTCATCTTCGTGTTCAACTGCACTCTGATCGTCTGTAAACCATTTCGAGAACCAGTCGACACATTCCTGTAAATAGCCAATCTGCGGCCCTGGAATCGCAAGGTCCGGAAACTCGTGTGCCCACGGCCCGATGATTCCTTTCTTCGGTACATTTAATTTATCCATCATACGATAAACAGCATCTGTATATCCATCTGCCCATCCGCTCATCGTGAGGACAGGAATGTTAATATCTTCATAGTTTTCACCGACAGAACCATGCTTCCAAAATTCATCGCGTCGCTGGTGACTGACCCATTCCTCAACAAACGGAGGTGTATTTTCCATTCTGTCTACCCACATATCGTACCAGCGGTCACCGACAAACTGCGGGAAAGGCGGTCTCGCATTATAAGCGAACATCGTCGATGCCCACCAAAGCATATCCGACGCCATCAACACGCCGCCGCGATAATGTACATCATCTGCGTAACGGTCGTCTGTAGAGCATAATGAAATTATTGTTTTTAAAGCTTTAGGCTGACGTGCTGCAACCTGCAGTCCATTAAAGCCACCCCATGATTTCCCTATCATGCCGACAGAACCATTCGACCAGCTCTGGTTTTCTATCCAGGTGATAATATCGATAGCATCATCCTGCTCCGATATATGATACTCATCTTCGATAATCCCTTCGGAATCACCTGTACCTCTAATATCGACACGCATTGAAGTAAATCCATTGCCTGAAAAATATTTATGTCTAATTTCATCTCTTAACGCTGTAAAATCATCTTTTCTGTACGGCAGAAATTCCAGTACAGTTCCACTAGTCACTTCAAGCCCTTTCGGCTGCCAAATTTTTGCCGACACCTTTGTACCGTCACTCATTTCAATCCATGTGTGGTTCGTTATCTCGACATCATATGGCAGGTCTTCTATCTCGTTCACCTTATTGTAATCTACATCGAATACTCCCATTATTGTCACCTCATAAAATTAATTTACTTCACTTATACTACACTACCCGGTTGTAACTTTAAGGAACGACGATTAATTAGTGAGTTTTACGAAACAAAAAATACCCGGAAATCTCATTTCCGGGTATCATAAATAATTATCGCTGCATTCTTTCCAGCACCTGATCAATTGTCGGCATCGCGTGCTGCGCACCGAATTTTTCTACGCTGATAGATGCTGCAGTGTTAGCGAAGTAACAACTTTCCTGCAGGTTTTTCCCTTGTGCAATATAGCTGACAAAGGCACCGTTAAAGCAATCTCCGGCGCCTGTCGTATCGACAACTTTCGCTTTCATCGTCGGCACATCAACACGGTATGCATCGACTGAATAGTAACAGCCTTTGCTCCCGCTTGTCACAACAAATTTATCGACGTGATCTTTTAATATTTCAGGATGTGCTGCTGCGAGCTGCGTTAGTTCAATCTGGTTCGGTGTAATATATGTACTGTAATTGATAATATTATCCGTCAGTTTCCTGGCCGGTGCCGGATTCACGACTAAATCGATATTATTTTCTCCGCACACTTGTGCAACGTAATCGACTGTTTTCATTGGAATTTCAAGCTGCGTCACAACGACATCGCTTTCTAAAATTGCTGACTGATGTTTATCGATAACTGCTTTTGTAACATGAGCGTTTGCCCCTGGTACAACGATAATCGTATTATCTAGCGGATTCACTGTAATCATTGCAATACCGCTTTCCACGTCATCAATCATCTCAATATTATCGATATTCACGCCTTCACTTTTCAGATTTTCAATCATTTCAATTCCGAATGCATCATTTCCTACTCTGCCGATAAATGTCACATCACAGCCGAGTCTTGCTGCTGCGACTGCCTGGTTCGCGCCTTTACCGCCGCATAGTGTCGTAAATTTTTCACCCGTCAGCGTCTCTCCTATTTTCGGATGACGTTCAGCTGTCACGACTAAATCCATATTTAAACTGCCCACAATCGTTACTTTAGGCTTACTCATCTGTTTTACCTCCAGGATTACTATAGATTTCTAAGTTTACTCAGCAATATATTTTGAAACTCTGTTAAATTAATATCGTTAAGCAGGTTCACATTACGTCCCGCTTCAGGTGCAGTTTTCCGTACGTCACATACCGTCATTCCGCGGTTGATACCGTCTGTACAATCTACGTCAACGCTCACCTGCTGTCCTTTAAATATCTCAGGGGTTTGTCAGGTATATTAGCGCGACCGCATCATGTATATGCACAAGCTCACTGTTTATATACGCAGGTGAGTCAAAGTAGAATTTCAGCATCTCGCCGAATGTTTTCTGAATTTCATCTCTACTGTTAAACAGTTCTTCAACCTGACTGCGATTAAGCCCGCTCTTATGCGTCACATCAAGTCCGCACATTACAATCGGCAGTCCTGAATCAAAGACGATTTTTGCCGCTTCCGGATCTCCCCAAATATTAAATTCTGCGGTCGGCGTTCTGTTGCCGAACGTGCCGCCGCCCATTAAAACGATTTCTTCAATACGCTCAGATACTTCAGGAAATACTTTTAACAGCAGTGCAATATTAGTCAGCGGACCGACAGGTACAAGCGTCATCTTTTCATCTGCAGGGAGATACATAATATGATCTCTAATTACCTGAAACGAATTTCCTGCTTCAGTTTTCTTCGAAGTTTTTGGTAATACAGTATTGCCAAGGCCTGTCTGACCGTGCACATGTCCTGCATCTTCCTTATTTCTTGTCAGTGGACCTTCTGCACCTTTAACGACCGGGATATCCAGACCGAGAAAAGAACTCAGTGCAAGTGCATTATTAGTTACGCGCTCAATCGTCTGATTGCCTGCAACAGTTGAAATCCCATGTATATTCAAAGTATCTCTGCTGGCAGCAGCTGCAGCCAGCGCAATCGCATCGTCAATTCCAGGGTCGCAGTCAATCCATATATTTATTTTATTCATTTGTATCTTCATCTCCAAACGATATTAAAATTTCTTCAAATAAAGTCCAGAATGCTTCTGTATCCACACCAAGTGCAACATTGGTATTCGGCTCTCTGCCTGTAACACTCAGCGTATCAATCACTGTCATACCATAAGAATATTCACCTTTTGTTTCTACAGTGACGTTTAAGTATTCAGTCTTGAACAATTCAGGTTTTAAGAGATACATCGTTGTACATGCATCGTGAATCGGTCCGCCGTTAAAACCGAAATGATCTTTATACGCTTCTCCGAAGAAGATTAATAATTCTTTGACGAATACTGAAATTTCATTATCAATTTTACCCACACGTTCAATAATATCTTTTGTAGCAATAACCTGATGTGTCACATCAAGCCCGAACATCGTTACAGGCACGCTGCTGTCGTATACAACTTTTGCTGCTTCAGCATCTACAAAAATGTTAAATTCCGCTGCCGGTGTCCAGTTGCCGAATGTACCTCCGCCCATTAAGACAATCTCATCTATATTTTCAATAATTCTCGGTTCTTTAATTAAAGCCATCGCTATATTCGTAAGCGGTCCTGTCGGAACGAGCGTTACCGATTCAGTCGAACTCATCACCTGATCTATTATAAAATCAACGGCGTGTCCTTCTGTAACCTGCATTTTAGGATCAGCTAGCACCGGGCCGTCCATGCCTGTTTCCCCGTGAATTTCAGGTGCGATTTCACTTGCCTTTACCAATGGTCTTCTTGCGCCCTGCACAACCGGTACATCAAGCTCCAGCAGCTCACAAATTTTCAATGTATTAATAGTATTTTTCTCGACTTCGACGTTACCTGCAACAGTCGTAATACCTAAAATATTTAAATCACTGACATTAGACGCAGCAATAATTATCGATATCGCATCATCATGCCCCGGATCACAATCTAAAATAACATTTCTCATTAGTAAACACTCCACTTCACCATAGTTATTATAGTAATTATCTCATGTGCCGTCTTAATTTTACAGGCAGACCATAATTAAATGTCTCTCTTCATTCTTAAAGAAACCTGTACTTCGCCTGATGCACTCTTCGTTTCTTTTATAGACTGACGAACAAACCCGCGTGCTTTATAAAATGGCAGCCCAAGTTCATTATCCGCCTGAACCGATGCCCATTGCTCAGCTGCACCTTTGTTCTTTTGATGTTCGGTAAGCTTATGTAATAATGCTTTACCGACTCCATGATACCTGTATTTACTGTCGATATAAAATACATACACCTCAGCACGTTTCGCACCGGTCATGCCGCCGCCTATAACACCGGCAACGATGCCGTCTATTTCAGCAACATAGGAATAGCTGCCCTTTTTAATATCCTGCTTTACTTTTTCAGCATTGTACCAGTAATTAACCGTCTGCTTCTGAAACGTGCTGCTCAGTTTCCCTTCAACTGTCTGCCGCCACCCTGTACTGCAGATTTCTCTAATACGCTCAGCATCTCCGACTTCAGTTTTTCTTATTTCTAGTGTCATATCAGCACCTCTGTTTAGTTGTTATAGTAATAAACGACCAGCTGGGTTCTATCTCTTAAATCAAGCTTCGTCAGCATTTGAGAAATATAATTCCTGACTGTGCCTTCACTCAAATACAAATGCTCGGCGATTTCTTTATTGTTCTGTCCCTCTGAGACCAGTTCAATAATATCTTGCTCTCTCTTCGACAGCTCTGAAAAATCTTTGTGTGATGAAGTTGCCGACATACTTTTTACGATGTTGCTGTCGAATACCATGTTGCCTGACAGCACCGCTTCAATCGCAGGAATAATTCCCGTGAGATTATCTTTCAGTAAATATCCTTTACAGCCAATGTTCAATGCTTCATGAATATATTCATCATCTTTAAATGTCGTAATCAGCAGAATTTTAGCTTCCGGGAAATCTGTCAGTATGTCTTTACTTGCCTCAAGTCCGGATTTCTCCCGCATACGTATATCTGTCATTAACAAATCCGGATGATGTTTTTTGTATAGTTTTACCGCATCAAAACCACTCGTGCCTGTTGCTATCACGTCATAGTTCGAGTTTCCCACTATTGTCGTCAGCGCGGATACCACGAGCGGATCATCATCAACTATTACTATTCTCATTTCCAAGCCCCTCCATGTAAAATATTGCGTGCACGATAAAGCCCTCATCATTAAATGTATTCAGCACACCGCCGTACTTCTGCACCGCTTCTGTCATCGACTGAAGTCCCATACCTCTGTTAAATTCATTATCAGCATTGCCGTTATCTTTAACAGTCAACGCTAAAAATTTAGGATGTTCTTTTATAATTACTTTAAATGACGAGGCATTTGAATGCTTGCGGATGTTCGTCAGTGCTTCCCTGACAAGGGACAGCATATCTATTTTCTGTTCATGAGTCAGCGTGATATTTACATCGTATATAAATTCTTTCGAATAATTGTCCATTTCTCCGAGATAACTTTCAATCCTCGATTCAAGGTCTATTGAAGTGTCATACAGATTATGTATACTGTGACGCACGTCTTCCATACCTATTTTCAGTCTGTCCTGCAGCTGTTTTAACGAATGATGCAAAGTCTTCTCGTCTTTAACATACTGCAGCGACTCGATTAGCAAAATACTGCTCGACAGAGAATGGCCAAGTGCATCGTGCATGTCGCGGGCAATCCGGTTCCGCTCATTAAGCCCTGCCATATAAATATCTTTCTCGTGAGTCTTCATCAGTTCATTGCGCTGTGCTTTTAAACGCATGTTATCTTCAGTCAGCTGATCCCGCATTTCTCTGTTCAGCTGCTTTGCTTCCGACAACTTCCGGGACAGTATAGTCATGTTAAAAATAAGTATACTTAAAAACAGCAATGCCCACTCCTGAAACAAAACGATAGGAATTAATGCAATAATTCCGTACCTGCCGTATTCCATAAATATGATATGAGAGACAAGCGGCAGAAAATACAGATAGTTTATATCCATAAATAAAAGAACAGCAAAAATCGCAATAATTATAAACAGCATATATTTTTTCCTGATTACATCAATGCTGAAGGCTGCAATAAAAGATATCAGTATTACCGTTATATACGTGTCATCTGAAGACAGCAGATAAAATGCCGACAGTACTATAAATATCATAATCTTTTCATATATTTTTGACATTCCTTCACCTCACAATATGACATTTGTCACCACAACTCATGATCCCGGACACTAACGGTACATTTACTTATAGTATAAACTTAAATTAACCAATATAGTACAGGAGGCAATAATTATGATTGCAATGGACAAAGTAGTTAAGAGGTACAAAGACGTTATCGCACTTGACCACTTCTCTTTCCGGGCCGGGAAGAATGAAATTATCGGTCTGCTCGGTCCGAACGGCTGCGGCAAAACGACAGCTATCAACTGCATGCTTTCCTTACTGAAGTTCGACCAGGGCACGATTGAGCTATTCGGCGAACCGGTTAACCCCAATAACAACAAAACGAAACGCCGGATTGGCATCGTGCCTCAGGAGCTCGCTATTTTCGAAAAATTAAACGTCGTTGAAAATATCGATTTCTACTGCGGGCTTTATGTGACGAATAAGACAGAGCGTAAACAGCTTGTCGACGAAGCTATTGCTTTTGTCGGTCTCGAAAAATACAGAAAGTTCGTTCCAAAGCAGCTGAGCGGCGGTCTTAAAAGAAGACTCAATATCGCCTGCGGCATCGCACATAAACCGGAAATTCTATTCCTCGATGAACCGACTGTCGCAGTCGATGCCCAGAGCAGAAACTTCATTCTTGAAGGTGTTAAAAAGATGAAAGAACGAGGTACAACTGTTATTTACACTACACATTATCTGGAAGAAGCCGAAGACTTATGCGATTCGTTCGTCATTATGGATAACGGGCGCAATGTTGCGAACGGCACACTCGATGAGCTGCAAAAATCAATTTCAACGACGGAAAGTGTCACTGTTAAATTTATTACTGAAGACGAGACGCTTGTAACACGCCTAAAACAAATTCAGCACGTCAACCAGGTCACAAAATCTCAGGATAAGTACAATATTCAATTCGATAAAAATCATAACAACCTCGCAAATCTTATCCGTTTTATCGAAGAAAACTCGCTCACATATACAGAAATCGCGAGTGAACAACCATCGCTGAGCAGTATCTTCCTGGAACTGACGGGCAAGGAGCTGAGGGACTGATGAACTTTTTACGCCTCACCTATTATTTACTCGTCATTAACTTTAAAGATTTTGGCTTTATTTTTTGGACAATCGGCTATCCTATCGTACTCGTAACGATTTTCATGGCAACAACGTCCAATCTCGGCGGTGAGGATATGACAAATATCGAAGTCGCTGTGACAGAAGATAACGAATATACTCAAGTACTGGAACAAATTGACTTTATCAGTGTTAATGAAATGTCCGACAGCACAGCCAGAAAAGAACTGGATGCAGAAAATGTTACTGGATATATTACAGTAGATGGCAGTTTAATTGTTCAGGAGAGCGGTTTTCAAGCCTCCGTTTTAGAATCTGTAATGAATCAGATTCACCAGACATCATTACTTGGTGTGCACCTTGAAAACTTTAATTTTGAAGCTGACTTTATTCAGTCAAAAGATATGGAAACAGAACCTCAGGTTGTAATGTACTATTCAACAATCGCAATGGTGTCGCTGTATACGGTATTCACAAGTATGGAGCTGATTTCTTCGATGCGTCCGAACTTAAGTACTATGGGCGCCAGATTCTCCGCAAGTCCGTTCAGTAAAACTAAATATATACTCGCAAGTTCAGTAGCGGGACTATTTCTCGGACTCTTGTCCAACTCAATTCTCATCGGATATTTAATGATATTCAACGAGTCTGTGCTGTTTAACAACCTGCTGCCGACACTCGGTATCATCTTAGCCGGGAACATTGCAGGTCTCGGCCTCGGTTTTATCATCGGACTAACACCAAGAGTGAACATCAACGTGAAATCTGTCGTACCTGTCGTCTTTATTGTCGGGTTGGCTTTTCTTGCCGGACTGATGGGCCCGGGAGTCCGAACAGTAATTAACCGGGAACTGCCGTTCATTAATGAATTCAATCCGCTGGCTCATATAACTGATACCATTTACAGGGTGAATTTAATGAATAACTTCGACGGCTACTGGACGACTATATTATTTTTACTTGGTATTACGGTCGTCAGTTTTTTCATCACATTAATTGCATTAAGGAGGAAACAATATGACCATATTTAAAATAATACTCCTCCACTTCTGGAAATTTAAATGGATGATTATACCGCTTGCCCTCATTTTCTTTGTCATCGCAGCACTGTTCAGCACACTTGGCGGTACAGACTCATTCGAAAGAGAAACGCTTGGTATTACTGTCGTGGATCAGTCAGAATCAAAAACATCAGATGCACTGCTCGAATATTTAAGCAGTGCCCATGAAGTTGAAGTACTGACTGACTATGACCGGGATTATTTAGAAGAACAGGTCTTTCTGATGGAAATTCACGGTGCAGTTATAATTGAAGAAAATTTTGAGGAGCAGGTTAAAAATGGAAAGCCTGCCGTAGAATTAATCAGTGATGAGCGTGCAACATCAACAGTTCAGCTGGAAAGTGAAATTTCTAAATTTCTGATGTTTGCCAATGCCCAGTTTAATAACACAGGCGAACTCGACAGTGAGACACTGCAAGCAGCTTTAACCGACACTGTGAATGTCGAGCTGAACAACGATACAGTCATCGACACTGAAGAAAATTATACGAATGCCGCATCTTATGCAAACTTCGCTGCATACTGGCTGATGCTGTTCATTATGCTCTCGGTTGGTAACCTGATGTCTGAATACAATAAACCGGAACTGCAGAAAAGAATTATTTCAGCTCCGGTATCATCAACTTCAAGCGCAATGCAGGTATTAGGTGCACAATCACTGGTTGGAATTTTCGCAGTACTGGTTATGTTCTTCGGTCTGATTGGACTCTATTACAATCGTCTCGAAGGCATGCCGCTTGCTCATATTTTTGTTGCACTGATACTGATTATGGCGTTTACACTGGCACTCCAGTACGCGATAAATGCACTGACAACGAATCGTTTTATCGTCAACGGTCTTGCAAACCTCGTTACACTGGGTCTTGCATTTCTATCCGGCATATTCATTCCCATCGAATTATTCGGTGACACTGCCCAGCGTATTGCAGAGTTTTTACCGCTGTATCATTTCACACAGATTTACGCATCACAGGACATCACATGGAGCGAATCGGCACTGTCAATCGGAATTCTTGTACTGTACACGGTCGCTTTCCTGATTATCGGTATTATTTTCAGCAATCAGCGTAAAAGTACACAATTGTGATTAAACGTTATATACTGATTGTGAAGATATATCACTGAAGGGATGGGACAGCCTTTGAAAACCAAAACAGTTTCCGCCATGACGGAAAAAGGACTCGATAAGAAAATTGCAGAATTCTTTTACGACAATCAGTATATTGAAGTAATTGATATTAAATTCAGCATGGGAAGCGTATTTGCAGTACTGATTCTTTACAGAGATAAATAAAAAATACCGATTAAGGGCATTCACCTTAATCGGTATTTTACTTTAGTTTATTTTAAATATTTCATCGATATATTCTACGTCTTGCGGATCCAGTTCAATATCGGCAGCACGCATATTAGCTTTAATCTGCTCACCTTTTTTAGCACCTGGAATAATTACGTCGAGCGACGGTCTCGTTAAATAAAATGCAAGAACAATCTGTGCGACATCTTCATCGTATTTTTTTGCAAGTTCTTTTAATTTATTAGCTTTCTCGAGGTTTTCTTTAAACTGGTCTTCCTGGTAAAATGGCAGATTTGCACGCAAATCTTCAAATTTAGTATTCTCATCGTACTTTCCTGCAAGGAGTCCCGCAGCTAATGGATAGAAAGGAATGAACGTAATTTTATTTGCAGACGTGTAATCCAGCATTTCTTTTTCCGCTTCACGGTTTAATAGATTGTATTCGTTTTGAATGACATCGATGCGATTATTTTTATTCGCTTCTGTCAGCTGTTCGACTGTGAAGTTCGATACACCGATTGCTTTAATTTTGCCTTGCACTTTCATTTCATAAAGTGCCTCTACCGCTTCATCTTTCGGAGTATCTTCATCCGGTTTGTGAATATAAAACAAATCGATATATTTAGTCTGAAGTCTGTCCAGTGCATCTTCCACTGCCTGCTTTAAAAATTCCGGTGAGTTATCGATGACCATATCACCGTTGTCCAGCTCACGCTGTGCAGCTTTCGTTGCAATAACGACATCTTCCCGTTTATATTCGTTTAATACTTCACCAATCAGTTCTTCCGAGCGTCTCGGCCCATATATAAATGCAGTATCCAGCATTGTCACACCTGCATCAAGAGCATCCCGTACTGTCTGTTTTCCTTCTTCTTCATTAACATCTCCGTATAAATTATAACCGCCTACAAAGTTCGTTCCGAGGGCGATTGGATGTACTATAATTCCCGATTTTCCTAACTCAACTAAATCTGTCATCTTACATACCTCCTGATTTTCAACACATTAAATATCTTCCTTTTTCACAGATTAGTTAAACATCGGTGTTGTTCCAGATTAAGCCTTGCAGTAAAACGCTTTTTTTAGGATACTATAGAAGAGTGGAAAACTATTGAAGGAGTGTTTTTTAATGAATCAAGAGCAACTTGACAAAGTAAAACAAGGTCATGGTTTTATTGCCGCACTTGACCAGAGTGGCGGAAGTACGCCAAAAGCTTTAAAAGCGTACGGTGTAAATGAAGATCAGTATACTAATGAAGACGAGATGTTTGATATGGTACACGAAATGCGTTCACGCATCATTACTTCACCTTCTTTCACTTCTGATAAAGTCCTTGGTGCAATTCTTTTCGAACAGACAATGGACCGCGAAGTTGAAGGACAGTACACTGGTGACTATTTAGCTGACAAAGGCATCGTGCCATTCTTAAAAGTCGACAAAGGACTTGCAGATTTAGAAAACGGTGTGCAGCTGATGAAACCTATGCCA
>JBQDHL010000033.1:12310-15045 GCA_052093725.1 Jeotgalicoccus sp.
TAAACGGCCTCGCTGAAGATGAGCTTGTAATGCTGAAGCTGACAATTCCTACTGTTCCTAACCTGTACAAAGAACTTGTGGATCACCCGAATGTGATTCGCGTTGTTGCACTTTCAGGCGGCTACACGAGAACTGAAGCTAACAACTTATTAAAAGAAAATGATGGCATTATCGCGAGCTTCTCACGCGCACTGTCAAGCGACTTAAATGCATCACAATCTGCTGAAGAATTTGACAGCAGCTTAGCTGAAGCAATCGACTCTATCTTCGATGCATCAGTAAACAAAAAATAATTAAGACTAAAGACAATGGCACGCCATTGTCTTTTTTTATAAGGGGATAATTATTATGAAAGCACTGCTTAATATCGACTACACGTATGACTTTGTTGCAGCAGACGGCAAGTTAACAGCCGGTGAACCTGCACAGCAACTGCATGACTATATCGTGAGTACAACTCGCGAATTTATCGTTAATGGGGATTACACGATTTTTGCAATTGATGCACACGAAGAAAATGATCAGTACCACCCTGAAACAAAGCTGTTTCCGCCGCATAATATAATCGGCACCAGCGGCCGTGATCTATACGGAGAACTCGAAGCACTTTATCAGGAAAATAAAGATAAGAATAATATTTATTACACAGATAAAACCCGTTACTCCGCTTTTGCAGGAACCGATGTTGAACAAAGGTTAAGAGCAAGAGGAATTAAAGAAATTCATTTAGTCGGCGTGTGTACGGATATTTGCATTCTTCATACAGCAATCGATGCGTACAACAAAGGCTTCGATATTGTTATTCATAAAGACGGTGTCTCGAGCTTTAACCTGGATGCACATGAGGTCGCACTTCAGCATTTTGAAAACTCGCTTGGTGCGAAAATAATATAATTTTGATGAATCCGGGATTCGTGAATCCCGGATTTTTTTGCGTTACTCGGGAATGACGGAGTCTCATTGCGGAGCAAACTGCCAATCCGTAAAAAACAGGCACACCAAACGGGGTGCCTGTTCAAATTAAAACGTCGAGAGTCCTGTTGCTTCCTGAACTCTGTACAGTATTGTTTTCAATAATGATTCTTCAGCTTCTTCTTCGTAATCCAGCGTATATTCTGCACTCTCATTCGTCCATAATCTGTCATAATAACCGGTAACTTCTCCTGCAAATTCACTGTTTGCCGGTGCTGTAATCAGCACGTTTGTCTCCAGATTATAGTTATCCAGATTTCTTCTCGTAAAGTTAGCTGATCCGCCGTTAAATATAACTTCATCTCCGGTTTCCAGCATAATAAATTTCGCATGGTATTGTTCCCCGCTCGATTTATACCAGCGTATATTCGCCGGTTTTTCGTGACTCATCAGTTCATCAGCCACCGGTCGGTTCGGTACACCGTTCTTCTCATTGCCAAATGCATCCTGGTTAATGTCGAGAATTATGTTCAGCTCTGCGCCGCGTTCGAGTGCTGCTTTAAAAGCACCTACGACATCTCTATCCGATAAATAAAATAGACCTACAGAGAGAGTATCCCCTTCTTTAGAATTATTTACCATTTCGATTATATTATCCTTAATTTTATTTTCGGTAATCAGCTTTACTGTATACTGTCCTTCCGATTCTTCAGCTTTTTCAGGAAGTTTATCGGCAAAGTCACTGAACACTCGCGTATTTCCTCCGCCGAAGTTCACGACTGACCGTTCACTTTCCAGCATATCGTAAAGTATATCCCCGCTTAATTTCACAGCAATATTTGAATGATGAACACTCGCATCATGCGGGTTTGCTGAAGTAATCAGACCGTTCTTTTCATTAATAATTATTTTTCTGTGATTGGCTTTAAAGTTCAGCATCGTTAAATAAGAACGAATATTGACTTGCGGCCCCTGCGGTCTTAATGCATTAACAAGCCACTGATTTTCAGATGTACCCAACCACTGAAAGTACGTTCTGTAAAAACCTGAATACAATGGGTTCGAATCTCTCAGTTTGGATAAGTCGGTGAAAATTACTTCTATACCCGCCTCCTTGAGCTCATTAATGTGAGCCGGCGTATACGTATCATAGAAAGTATTAATCCCATCTGTTATAAAAATAATATCAATATCCGGATTTTCTGTTTTTTTAGCTGTCAGCTTATCCGTTAAGTTTTGCGACAGTGGCGGGAATTCGAGCGTGTCATGATTGTAATCATCATTAAATAAAAACATATCGATTACAAGAAATTCTTCCGCTTCGTCAATCATCGTATAAATTTCTTCAAAAATTTCCTGTTCTTCATTTATTTCCTCATTATTATCTGTATATGTAAGGTCGTATAAAAACTCTGCATCATCTGTCTGATATTCTTCTGACTCGTAAGACACACCGGCAGGTACCGGAACAAAGTAGCGCACACCAGCGACAACTAGGGGTATAAGTATTAAAGCCGCAATAATAATTAAAAATAAATATCGTTTCTTCACTATTTCCCCCTCCTATTAATAGTATTATTTTATACTTATATCTATTCTATCAAATAAACATTACGAAAGTGATAAGATATTTACTGTATAGATGGTATAATATAACTTACGAATTTTAAGGAGTGAAATGCGTGAATATCAATGTATTGTACGAAGACAACCATTTACTCATTGTCGATAAGCCGGTTAACATCCCTGTCCAGGAAGACAGTTCAGAAGATAAAGACTTATTAACTATGTTAAAGGAATATATTAAAGAGAAATACAATAAG
>JBQDHL010000034.1:0-15007 GCA_052093725.1 Jeotgalicoccus sp.
TTCAGATTTAAGTGTAGGCGGTTTTGTTTCACCCTCGATGATCTGACGGTTCCATTCAGTCTCGTCATTGAATGTAATCTCTTCTCCATCAGCTGTTTGAGCCAGTAAATCTTCTATTTTGATTTTACGGTCATCGAATATCCAAGTCGATGGATCCAGAGTAATTTGGTATCGAACATTTCCAGTAAGTTGAATTATCATTAATATCGCTCCCTTTGATTAGAAATTATAGCAAAGTTTACGATGAAATTATACAATAGATAAGGAAAAGTTAAGTATTATGTCTTTGGATGTCACTTGCTTTTTTATGACTGTTGAGATAAAATTTTATGAAGAGTAAATGAGGGGGGAACCGCGTGTCTGCTGAAAAACAATTGAGTAAAATTGCTTATGACCAATTAGACAAAGACGCCGATAGAATTCTCCAACTAATCGAAGTTCAAATGGAAAATTTAACGATGCCCCAGTGTCCTGTGTTTGAAGAAGTATTGGATACACAAATGTTCGGCTTATCGAAAGAAATAAATTTTGCAGTGAGACTTGGCTTAGTTGACGCACAAGACGGCCGTGCTATTCTGGATCATCTTGAAGTTGAAGTATCCAAAGTACACGAAGCATATATGGAAAAAGAAAAGAATCGAGTCTAAAGAATATTTCTTTAGACTTTTTTAAATGAGGGAACAGCTGTGCAATTTATAAAAAATTTCTTCAACTATGTAAAATCGTATTCCAAATACGTAGACTTTTTAATATTGATCGCGTACGTTGCACTGTCACTCATTGGTCTTGTTATGGTTTACAGTGCGAGTATGGTGCCGGCACAGATGAACGAAGGAAACTCTGAACATTACTATATAAGGCACCTGATGTTTATAGCTCTCGGATTCAGTCTCGTCTTTTTTATGACGTATTTTATGAGCGGTAACTTTTTCAAAATGAAGGGTATACAGCTCTTAATGCTCGGCGGGATTGTAATACTGCTATTGATTACTATGTTTTTCGGAACAGAAGTGAACGGGCAGCGTAACTGGATCAGTTTTGGTGCTTTCGGGCTGCAATCATCGGAATTCTTTAAGGTTGTTGCGATTTTATATCTGGCTTACATATATTCAAGGCGTGAAAGACGGATCAGCAACGACGATTATTCGAGTATATTTCCGCTGGTTTTTATCCTGGTGATTTCAGGTCTCGTGCTGATAAATGACATGGGTACGTGGATGGTCATTGCCGCGATTATACTCAGTATGTTTTTATATGTCAGAATTCCGTTTAAAATACTCGGCTGGTCTGCATTACTCGGGACACTTGCAATGGGTATGGTAGCGGGAATTACGTATCTTGTAAAAGGCTCTGTACTGTCTGCGTATCAGATGCACCGGATCGAAACGTTCTTTCATCCTTTCAACGACCCGATGGGAACGGGATATCAGCTGACCAATTCACTGATAGCTATATCGCACGGCGGACTGTTCGGTACTGGTATAGGCAATGGTATTATCAAACTGGGTTATCTGCCTGAGCCGCATACAGACTTTATTATGGCGGTAATTGCGGAAGAACTCGGCTTAATAGGCGTGTTGTTAATCGTTGTGCTGTACTTGATTATTATTGTTAAGGCTTTAACATATGCACACCGTTCAACAGATACATTTTACAGAATTGTATGTATCGGAGTGGCAATGTATATCACGATGCAGGTATTTATAAACGTTGGCGGGATATCTAAAATTATTCCTCTGGCAGGTGTGCCTCTGCCGCTTTTAAGTTATGGTGGTTCATCGTTTCTCAGCGTATCGATTGCAATCGGCCTGCTTATAATTGCAGGGAAGCATGTGAAACAGAAAGAAATTGAAATTAAAAGTAAATGATAATAAAACCTCCGGAAATAAATTTCCGGAGGTTTTTCTTTGAGAATTATTAGTTTTTTCCTGATTTATTGTCCAGCTGAGATTGTGTTTCAGGCCATGAACGTCGGCCGTCATCAACTTCGAATTCTATGTTAATATCAGCGATGTGGCTTTGTTTCATTATAAGTGCCTCGATATCATCACGCAATTCGTTAGTATATTGAACAGTTAAATCCGGTGCGATTTCTGCGACAACCTCAACGTGGAGATCGTCACCTTCTTTTAACACGATGAGTTTCTGTATATCTTTAATGTCATCATTTCTTAAAATAATTTGTGAAATGCGCTGTTCCATATGAGGGTCGCTTTCTCCAAGAACACCTGCCGCATTTTCCATAAATACTTTGTAAACGATATAGAACATCATAAGCCCGATAATCACAGAAACGATACCTTCGGACTGTGCCAGACCTGTAAAACGGCCAATTAATATACCTATAATAGCAAGCAGTGCACCAGCTGTAGCAACAGAATCTTCTAAAAATACAAGCTTAGTCGCAGGCTTTGCCCGGTTCATATGCTTGTAACTCAAAGTCAGAGGTTTTATGCCGTCAAATGGCTGTTCAGCCTGTTGCAGTAGCTCTTTACCAGCTTTGTACAGTACAAAACCTTCAAGGATAACTGCAATTGCAAGTACGCCAATGTTAATCAGGAGCATTGTAGTGTCGGTTTCTGTCGGCAGCGGTTCGATGATATGGTGAATACCTTCTCTGATAGTTTCGTAGGAAAGTATCGCGACAATAATTATCGCAAACAGACAGACGAGATTGACGAGCCTGCCGAAACCGAATGGGAATCGTTTAGTTGGAGCTTTTTTAGCAAGACTCGATCCGGTAAATACAAAAAGCTGGTTAATAGCATCACCGAGAGAGTGCATCATTTCGGCAAACATAGCGACGTTTGCTGTAAATAGAAAGGCGAGGCCTTTAAGACCGGCAAGAATAAAGTTTACAATTGCTGCAGTCAGTGCAGACATACTGCCTTTTTTAAGCAGTGCAAATATTTCTTTCAATGTATAACCTCTCCTTAGTAAAAAAATAAGAACTTATGATAGTTATACCCGAAATCTGCTGCCATATGTAAAATTTTTAAAAAAATCCCGTCAATCATTCCGATTGACGGGATTTTATATGCTTGCTTTAGTCTTTATTTCTCGACAGCAGCATGATGAAATAACAGAGTAGTCCAAACAGCAATGTAATAAACAATGCGTGGAACAATGCAACGAAAATATTTACCTGTGTAAATACTGCGAGCATTCCTGTTACAACTTGCATCATCAGCAGCATAAATGCAATAATCCATCCATTTTTAATAGTTGGAGAATTACTGTAGTTACGCAGCACATGGATAAGGATTAACAGCATCCATATAGCTAATATGCCAACTAAGAACCTGTGTCCCATCTGAACAGCTTGATAAAAGTTACCCGGGAGTATTTCTCCTGGCATACAGTGCGGCCATTCAGTACATGCTAGTGAAGAGTCGGTATGTCTCACTAAAGCTCCGCTGTAAATAACAAAATATATGTAGATGGTAAGTAATATCGTGTTATATCTTAAAAATGGACTGACATAAATTTTACGTTCATGCACTCCGTGAGAAACTTCAAAAATAAGTAGTGTCAGCAGCAATACTGCTGCAAAACAAATTAATGAGATACCGAAATGAGCTGCAAGTACAAAGTCGCCTTCCCAAATACCTATTACAGCCGCTGCACCAATCAATGACTGGATCAGAATAAAGCTGAGTGACAGATAAATAAGGAATTTAGCTTCCCGGACATGCCCGATCTGTTTCCATGCCATATATCCTAATAATAATAGGAAGATAATAGCAATGCCTGAAACTCCACGGTGTGCGAGTTCGATAATTGTGTCAAGCGGCCAGTCTTTTGGAATAAGCTGTCCATGACAAAGCGGCCAGGTTTCCCCGCAACCGTCTTCAGAACCTGTTTTTGTAACAAGTGCTCCACCGATCTGTACAAAGACCATGATCAATGTCGTAACAATCGCTACAATCTTTAAATTTCTATACAAATGCAACACCTCAAACAATCGCGTTTCTGTTCGCTATACAAATAATAAATATATATTAGAATATCATTCTTTGCAATGTGCAAAGTTTTGAATAGCTCTTAACAATTTATAAAACTATGGTAAAATTAACTAGTGTAGAGATTCATACCATACTCTTTTGAGTATAAAGCAGAACCCGTATCATAATGAGGCATATTGATGAATAATTCATGAACAATGCAAAAAGTAACAATTTTATTTCAAATATGTATAGAAAATGTGACCGGGATAATCTATTATTAAAGGTAAATGTGTTTGTTTATGAAAGGGGGCGTATAGATGCACAGTGATGTATATCAGCAAGAGGTACATCAAACAGCACGCAGCAAAAAACTGAAAGCAGTTAAAACACTCATCAAGGATGGCATAATTAAAGCGAACTTAATACCTGCATTCGCAGCTGGTTTTCTTGCTGTTATGTATTATAACATTTCATTTTTCGAAGCGATTCCTGTCATGCTGTTGATGCTGTTAGGTACTACATTAGTCATCGGAGGCGTTTGTGCCCTTAATAATTTCTATGACAGAGATATTGACCGGCTGATGAAGTCGAAACAAGAAAGACCGAGTATTGACGGAACGTATTCAGGCAAAGAAATTCTTACAATTGGATTTTCGATGTTTGGAGTCGGTCTGGCAATGTTGTTTTTAATCAACACGACTGTCGGAGTTCTAGGGTTAACCGCAGCGTTTGGTTATGCAGTTGTATATTCGATTTTTGCCAAACGACATCTTGTCTCAAACACAATTATAGGAGCAATTCCTGGAGCGATGCCTCCGCTAATAGGCTGGGCAGTATTTGAGCCTAATCTACATATGTTAGCGTGGTCGATGTTTATCGTAATGTTCATATGGCAAATGCCTCATTTCTATGCACTTGCCATCAGACGAAGTGATGAATATAAAGCAGCAGGTATTCCGATGCTTCCATCCGTGAAGGGAAATGTTCGCACTAGAAACTCCATTATTTTTTGGGTGGCACTTCTTTTGTTCACACCACTTATGATGTTTGAACTTGGTATGTGGTTTGTTGTACTGACTACCGTGCTTAACGTTATCTGGTTTTATTTAGGTGTTAACCAGTTCAAACGGATTACAGACTATAATCGCTATGCCGGGCGAATATTTGTCTTTTCACTTAACTACGTCGTGATATTTTTCGTCATGATTATCGTAGCCGGCTTACTTGTGAATATTTAAAAAGTAAATGAATGAAAGAGGGGTCTAACAATGAATTTAAGTTTTCTTAAAGGTAAGGCACTATTATTAGTTTCTGCTCTTACTCTTTTCCTTGCCGGTTGTGGTACTAATCAATTAAGTACCTTAAAACCTGCTGGTGAAGTCGGACAAGAACAGTTCAACTTAATGGTACTATCAATCATTATTATGCTGCTTGTTATTGCAGTAGTTACTGTATTGTTCACTGTCGCAGTTATGAAGAGCCGCAGAAGTAAAAAAGGTGAGGATTTCGAACCAACTGATGTTGCAGGAAACCACACACTTGAGATTATCTGGACATCTATTCCGATCCTGCTGCTTATCGTTTTATCTGTTCCAACAGTATATTACGTATTTAAACAAGCAGATACTGAAGCTATGACAGATGCTGACGGCAATGTAAACGCTGAAGAAACAGTAATCAACGTCAGAGCATACCAGTACTGGTGGGAATTCGAATATCCTAACGAAGAAGTAGTAACAGCTCAGGAACTTGTTGTACCTACTGATCAAAAAGTTTATTTCAACTTGCAGGGTACAGATGTAAAACACTCATTCTGGGTACCAGCTGCAGGTGGTAAAATGGATACTAACATCGATGGAATTAACAGCTTCTACTTAGTATTCGACGACGAGGCATCTCAGGAAGCAGACCGTTTATTCTACGGTAAATGTGCTGAGCTTTGCGGACCGTCACACGCATTAATGGACTTTAAAGTTAAAGCATTACCTGAAGAAGAATACGATCAGTGGCTTGCAGATATGAAGACAGTTGAAGAACCTATACAGGCTTCATCTGAAGATGCACAGCGCGGAGAAGAAATCTTTAATAACTCATGTATGGGTTGTCACGCAGCTACACCGACAAGCCCGGGTGCTATGGGTCCTAACTTAACTAACTTTGGTGACCGTGACTTAATCGCTGGATTCTTAGAACATGATCAGGAAAACCTTGAAGCATGGATTAAAGACCCGGAGTCATTTAAACCAGGTAACAAAATGTCAGGCGCTTACGAATTAACTGACGATGAAATTCAAGCAGTAGCTTCATACTTAATGGAACTTAAAGTTGAAGAAGGTTCAGGCGATGTATCGCAATTAAGAGAACCTGCTGCAGAAGAAGAGTCAGAAGAGGGAGGTAACTAGCAATGTCACAAGCTACAGCGAAAAAACGCAGTATATGGGCAACGATTTGGGATTACATGACAACGGTTGACCATAAGAAAATTGGAATACTTTATTTAATTGCTGGTGGATTCTTCTTCGTACTCGGCGGTATAGAAGCAATGCTGATTCGTATCCAGCTGGCAGTACCGAATAACGATTTCCTTTCAGCCGGCTTATTTAACCAAGTAATTACAATGCACGGAACAACGATGATATTCCTGGCAGCAATGCCGCTTTTATTCGCGTTTATGAACGCTACCGTACCGCTCCAAATTGGTGCACGTGACGTAGCATTCCCATTCTTAAACGCACTGGGTGTCTGGCTGTTTATCTTTGGTGGTATTTTCCTTAACCTTTCATGGTTCTTAGGCGGAGCACCAGATGCAGGTTGGACAAGCTATGCATCACTATCAATTGCATCACCTGGACACGGGGTTGACTTCTATGCACTGGGACTTCAAGTCTCAGGGGCAGGTACATTAATATCAGGTATTAACTTCGTAACAACAATTATTACGATGAGAGCGCCTGGTATGACGTATATGAGAATGCCGCTTATGACATGGACTACACTTGTTGCAGGTGTACTGATTGTCTTCGCATTCCCACCATTAACAGCAGGTCTTTTCCTACTAATCTTTGACCGTATGTTCGGTTCCAGCTTCTTTATAGTAGAGGCAGGAGGGAACACGATTATCTGGGAGCACTTATTCTGGATCTTCGGTCACCCGGAAGTTTATATACTAATCCTTCCGGCATTTGGGATATTCTCTGAAATATTCGCTACCTTTGCCCGTAAACGTTTATTCGGTTACTCAGCAATGGTATTCGCAACAGTACTTATCGGTTTCTTCGGATTCATGGTATGGGCACACCACATGTTTACAGTAGGTCTTGGACCGACAGCCAACGCCATTTTCGCATTGGCAACAATGGCAATAGCAGTACCGACAGGTATTAAAATATTTAACTGGATCTTTACGATTTGGGGCGGAAGTATAGAGTTTACAACACCTATGATGTATGCACTTGCGTTTATTCCGTCATTCGTTATGGGTGGGGTTACAGGTATCATGCAGGCAGTTGCGCCGGCTGACTATCAGTACCATGACTCATACTTCATCGTAGCTCACTTCCACTATGTAATCGTCGGTGGTGTAGTGTTCGGATTACTAGCTGGACTTCATTACTACTGGCCGTTAATGTTCGCTACGATGCTCAGTGAAAAACTAGGGAAAATAACATTCTGGTTATTCTTCTTCGGATTCCACCTGACATTCCTTATCCAGCACTTCTTAGGATTATGGGGAATGCCGCGCCGAGTATTCACGTACTTGGACGGACAAGGTTACAACGCAGCCAATATGATTTCGACAGTCGGGGCATTTATGATGGCACTGGCAGTTATTATTCTCGTAATCAATATTGTTATGACAGTAGCGAAAAACGAAAGAGTTGGACGTGACCCATGGGGTGACGGACGTACACTTGAGTGGTCATTACCACTTCCAGTACCGTATTACAACTTTGCACAGATTCCATTAATTCGTGGACTTGATGCATTCTGGATTGAGAAAAAAGAAGGTAACGGAGAAATGCTTCCTGCAGAATCGCTTGAAGACTTCCACATGCCTAACAATTCAATCATTCCTTTTGTAATGTCATTTGGACTATTCGTTGCTTCATTCGGTGCACTTTACTTTGCTTCAGGCAAAGAGTGGGCAATCGATGCAGTAGCTGATTTACCAGAAAAACCTTGGGCATTCTGGGTACTTGTAATTGGACTTGCAATTACATTTATCTCAATGATTACACGCTCATTCAAAGATGATCTTGGTTATTATGTAACTAAGGAAGAAGTATTGAGAGATCTCGAAGAACGAGAAAGGGGTGCTAAATAATGGCTGAAATGAAATATAATGTCCCTAATGAACAGTGGCCTGAGCACCCGGAGACAGCAACACTCGAAGGCAAAAACAAATTCGTCGGTTTCTGGACATTCTTAGGCGGAGAGACAGTACTATTCGCATCATTATTCGCGACTTACATGGCATTAAAAGACAGCGTACCAAGCTCAGATCACTTGCTTGCAGCTGATTTATTCCACCTTGAACTTGCATTTGTCATGACGATGTTATTACTTACATCGTCACTGACGAGTGTTTACGCTATATACCATATGCGTAATAATAACTTCAGCAAGATGCAGTTATGGTTAGCTATTACAGTATTGCTGGGAGCAGGGTTCCTTGCACTCGAAATTTACGAGTTCTATGAATATGTACACCTTGGCCATACTTTCAGATCCAGCGCATTCGGTAGTGCATTCTACATTCTGATTGGTACTCACGGTTTCCACGTAATTATCGGTCTGATTTGGATTACTGGTCTGATTATCCGTAACGCAACACGCGGTTTATCAGTATACACAGCAGCTAAAGTTAACACAGCAGCGCTGTACTGGCACTTCATTGACGTTGTGTGGGTATTCATCTTCACAATCGTTTACTTGTTAGGAGTGATATAAATGGCAGAATTAGAAGCGAAATCAATGTCAGAAACTAAATTGAGAAACTTAAGACGTCAGAGAACTAAAGAAATGCGTCTGCAGCTTACAGGATTTTCATTCATGATTTTCTTAACATTCATGGCTTTTGGTATGGTAGCATTGGATTTTGATCCAACGTTCATAATGGGAATTGTAATGATGTTTGCATTCATTCAGGTTATTCTTCAGTTCTACTACTTCATGCACATGAAAGATAAAGGGCATGACTTTGCTAAACTGTTTATAATCGTTGGATTGTTCTTTGCGATTTCATTCTGTTTAACATTCATTTATATCGTATGGATCGGACAGCCGATTTAATACAAAAAAAGATGATCTCTTCGGAGGTCATCTTTTTTTGGTCAACAGTTTGTCACTTTGTGTGTTTTTATCGCCTTGAGTTATAATGGCAATAAATTTATACTAGAAGTAATAAGATCTAATTTAAGGTGGTTCGGATGGAAAATATAACTTCAATTAAAATATTTGGTTTCATGGCAAACTGGAGTCCATTTTTCCTGGCTTTCGTCGTTCTGATTACAGCGGTATTTTTTCTGATCACGACGAGATGGTACAAGGAATTTGAAGGCGGGCGCCCGCTGACTCAAAAAGAAGGCGCATTGTTCGTTGTGAATATGATATTACTGTATGCAATGTACGGGGCACCTGTAGATTTATTAAGTCATATTTTATTTACATTCCACATGCTGCAAATGGCGTTCGTGCTGTTTTTAATCGCACCGCTGGTTTATTTCAGTGTGCCGGATTATCTTCAGAAATATATAGTAAAGCTGCCGGTAATCGGACCGATACTCCGACTCGGCGCGAAAAAACCGCTTGTTACATTAATGCTGCTCGTTGCCGCATTCTCGATTTATCATCTGCCGGTTGTTATGGACAACTTAAAAATGAGTGCAATACTTCATACATTTGTACTTGCAGTAATGTTCCTGACGGCTGTCATGGCATTTTATCCGATGTTCAACAAAGTTGAACCTGAAGATGAACAGATGGGCGGATTATTTAAACTACTTTATATATTTGGAATAGGGGCGTTTGTTACACCGGCCTGTGCGTTGATTATTTTTGCGAGCTCGCCGATGTATTCAACATTTACCGAAGGTGAAGCGTGGCTGAATGCAATGGCATTATGTGTGCCTGCAGGAATTCTTGACAACATTGCCGGTGCAGGAATGATTTCAGGTCCTGAGTATTTCACGAATACGACTCCGCTTATAGATCAGCAGACGGGCGGAATTATTATGAAAGTACTTCAGGAAGTATTTTTTGGCGTGATGCTTGGTTATCTTTTCTTTAAATGGTTTAACGAAGAACGTCAGAATGAAGATAAGATTACAGAACGTGCCTTAGAAAGAGCACAGGCACAAAAAGAAATGAATAACCGCTTTAGAGTATAGGAGGAAACATCTTGGACATATATTTTATTCTGCCGACGATTAGTACGTCATTTATCGTCATAAGTGCGATATTTATGGCAATTGGTATTTATCATATTAAAAAAGGCAATGTGCAGACACATGAGAAATTCATGACGCTTGCTGCGATTTCTGCTCTATCATTTTTCGTTATTTACATATCGAAAACGGTATTCCTTGGAAATACACAGTTCGGCGGTCCGGACTCGCTTGAAATTTATTATGTAATATTCCTGGTCAGCCATATTATTCTGGCTACGACAGGTGGTATTTTCGGAGGTATTCAAGTATTTACCGGAAAGAAAAACAAACTGCGTCAGCACAGAAAATTCGGTATGACAGCAGCGACTATCTGGTCGTTTACTGCAATTACCGGTGTGATGGTTTATATCATTCTTTACATTTTATATCCGGGCGGAGAAACTACCGGCTTATGGGATGCAATATTCCATAAGAATTAATAAAAACCTCTTACAGATTAACTCTGTAAGAGGTTTTTTTATGTAGCAGCTGTTGTAAATTAAATGCCAGCAACTTCAGTTAGTTCTTTGCTGATTGCTCTAATTTTGCTGATCGCATGTTCAACGATGCGTTCAGGGAATACTTCGTCGCTGCCGTATTCGATACCAGTCGGATAATAATGTTTACCCATGTACGGGTCCATTAACTGCATTGTTGCATCGTTTGCTCCAACGTCTCCGTCTGTTGCATATCCAGGAAAACGTAAGTAATAAATACCTTCAGGAATTTCGTATTTATAATCGAAAGTCATACGTTCATAATCCCAACTGCCGCCAAGAACACAACCATTGCGGTTCATAATATCCTGCAGTGAGCCTTGTGGAATGACTACATTTTCAATACCTGAGTTTTCAAAAACCATCATTTTGCCCCCTATCATTTATCTATTACCCTAATTTTAATCTATTACAATACAGGTTGCAAATGGTATTTATCATATAGTAACAAATGTTTCAATATGATAAAATGGATGAGGAGAGGTGATTATATGCAAAATACCATGGATTTTGAAATTATGGATTCACTAGACTCTCTAAACGATATGGTTACTGAGACAGAAGAATATAAAAACTACTGTAATTATAAAGCGCTCTTGGATACAGATGATGAAGTTAAAGGAATGATTAAGCATTTTGCACGTTTAAAAGAAGATTTTATCGACGTTGAACGATTTGGCAAATATCATCCTGACTTCAGTGCGAAACGAAAAGAGATTAATCAGTACAAAAAAGCATTGGACATGCATCCGATAATTATGGAATACAGAAGAGCCGAATTCCAGCTGCAATCATTGCTGGATGAAATACTTTTCATTGTAGGCCAGTCGGTCAGTCCCCATGCAAATATCGTCAGCAGTAATCCATTTTTCTCAAACAGTTCAAACAGCGGCTGTGCAACAGGCGGAAGCTGCAGCTGTGCAGGTTAATATATATTTAAAACACGTTTCCTTTTGGAACGTGTTTTCTTATTTCAAAAATCAAAAAGACAGGATCCGCAGATTTGCGGATCCTGTCTGATTAAATATAAATTTAATATCTGTCTTTTAACAGGTGATAGCTGATGTCCGGATAGTCGGTAACTATAGTGTGAGCACCTTTTTGAATGAGTTCATCCATTTTATCCATCTTGTTAATATTCCAGTATCCTACTGCGATGTTCAGGCTCGTTAAGTACTCGATGAAACGATTTGTATCTAAACGAATACCGTTATATTCCGTTGGAATCTGGAACGTATCTGTCTTAGGTTCATACATATGACCGAATCCTGCACGGTGCAGGAAGTAAGCACGGCTGACCTGATCGACACCTGCACCAAGTGCAACAGTATCCTCGGCATACAGATTGAACTGATTAATTTGCGCATCGTGGAAACTTGTCACGAGCACGCGGTCTTCAGCTCCGAGTTCAGTAATCAGACGGTAAAGAAGACTCGGAATGAGGCTGCCTGAATATGTGTCCGGATCATCTTTAATATCAAGATTAATCAGTTTGCCCGGATATTCCTGAATCAGCTCGCGCAGTGTGACAATTTTAGCTTTGTCATGCCCGCGGTAAGGATGATTCCCTTCAACATCTGTAAAGTGGTAACCGAAATCAAGTTCTTTTAAGTCAGCTAATGTCAGGTTGCTGACTTTCCCGGCACCGTTAGATGTTCTGTCTACGTATGCATCGTGGAATACTACAATTTCTTCATCTTTAGTTAAGCGGATATCGATTTCGAATCCTTCCACATTGAACTCCGATGCTTTATCGAATGCAATACGGGTATGTTCAGGAGCGAGTCCCATACCGCCGCGGTGTGCAAAAATATACGGTGAACGCTGTTTGAAGTAAGGTTTGATATCGCGTACTTTCGTTTCTTTCATTAACTTTGTCCCTGCCCAAAGACCTAATGTCAGACCTGTTGCGACACCGACTGCTGTAACCATTCTTTTAAAACATTTTGCCATATTGGAAACCTCCATGAGATATTCATTTAAAAAACATATAAGATATATGTTATTATGATTCTAAAGATTGAGATAGGTGGTCAGTCAATGTTAGTCAACCGACTTGGTATATATGTTTATTTTAAACAAAATAAGTTCATTCGACAATTGAAACGGCACGGACATTTAATTTATGTGAATAAAACTAAAAAATATGTCCTGCTGTATGTCGATGAAACCGACTTGGATAAGACACTCGCAGATCTTGGCAAACTAAAATTTGTTACTGATATTGTTATGAGTGAATATCCAAATATAAAACGCGAATATCATACTGAAGATAAAGAAAAAGAAGATTATCGCGTAATGTAAATTAAGTCATCGGTATAACCAGATGATTTAATCTTAGAATTCCGGTTAAATACTGGTAGAACTGTTCCTGTTCGTAAAAGTCTTCCGGCGATTTTGTTGAAAATTCAACGATGCTGAGATTTTTATCTTCACACCATGATTTTATTAATTGATATTTTTTACCCTGGCCTTCGTTATAAAGAATGCCGTTGAAAATAGTATAGATTGCCTGAAGGTCCTGTTTAACAGGTTTCATAACAAGTAAAAATGTTGCAGGCGATTTATCGTTGTATAAAAATATCGCATGCTTGACACGTTCATGATTATATTCAATCAACGCTTCTAATTCAAATATTTCGTGATAGCCTTCACCCATTGTGATGAATTTTTGCATGTAATCAACTCCTATAAATATAATATATGACTATAGAGCCAAATGAAAGGGCAATACTTATGAGAATTATCAGCGGGAAATATAAAGCGAAGAAATTACATACATTAAAATCAAACGATACACGACCTACAAGCGATAAAGTGCGGGAAAGTATATTCAGTATGCTCGGAGGCATCGAAGGCAGCGTACTGGACTTGTTTGGCGGTACAGGCGGTCTTGCGATTGAAGCGCTGAGCCGCGGAGCTGACAGTGCGATGATTATCGACGGTGCAGGTGATGCGATTAAAATTATTAAAGAGAATACTAAGGATCTGAGTGAACCGGTGGAAGTTTTCCGCAATGATTACCGCCGTGCATTAAAAGCTATGGGCAAACGCGGGAAATCATTTGATCTGATATTTTTGGACCCGCCTTATAATAAGAAACTAATCGATAAAAGTCTCGAGTTGATTTCAGAATACAGCATTTTGAATGATGGCGGGAGAATTGTTGCCGAAGCGGGTAAGAATGAAACATTTAATCATAAGGGTTTTGAAGTTGAGAGAGAAAATGAATATGGCTCGATTAAAGTATGGCTGCTTATTAAAGAGGGAAAGTAGGGAAGCATTTTGACAAAAAGCAAAATAGCGGTAGTGCCGGGAAGTTTTGATCCGATTACTTACGGTCACTTGGATATTATAGAACGCGCCTGTAAAATTTTTGATAAGGTGTACGTTTCGGTGTTGAGAAACTCTTCAAAGCAGGGATTGTTTTCACCGGATGAACGGATCGATTTAATTTCGGGTGTCACAAAACATCTGGATAATATCGAAGTGGTGCAGTTCGACGGACTACTCATCGATTACTGTCAGCAGGTCGGAGCGGATGCAATTATTAGAGGGTTACGTGCGGTCAGTGACTTTGAATACGAAATGCAGCTGACGAGTATGAACAGAAAGCTCGACAGCCAGATTGAGACGATGTATATAATGACTAACAATAATTATTCATTTATTTCATCATCGATTGTTAAAGAAGTTGCGAAGTACGGCGGCAAGATTGAAGATATCGTCCCGCCGTTGATTGAAGACGCATTAAAAAAGAAATTTAAGGAACAATAATAACCGGTGTATTGAAATCATTCTTGTCTCCGCCGGTAAAAGTATTATAAACGTCCGTGGCCGTCACTTCGTGTGACACAAGGTCGCGGTTTTTTTTATTTACATTCGTAATAATATTTACAGAGTCGAGGCTTTTTAAATACTGCTGTCCGTTTTTCGTCATGCCGAGAATACGTACGCTGTCAGTCAGCATATGCTGATTCATCACATCATTGGTAATGTTCAACAGAATAGCGATCATCAGTCTGCTGAGTCTTGTCCAAGTGTAGCGTTTTGTTTTCACCGCTGATAAAAATGCGTCGTAGCTGTCTGCACTGCGGATTTTATCCTTCAGACGGTGTTCGAGCCCTTCGGTCAT
>JBQDHL010000035.1:0-14741 GCA_052093725.1 Jeotgalicoccus sp.
TATAAAAAAGATGAGCACGATAACAAGAAACGTTATTACGACCGTATTTTAAATGAAATTATCGGACTCGGCCAGGCTGATAAATTAATTACAGGTCTTGCTTTCACTATTCAGAGACTCGTCGTCGATCACCTGCACGTTGTCGGTGATATTTACGACCGCGGACCTGAACCCGATAAAATTATGGATACTTTAATCGATTATCACTCTGTCGATATTCAATGGGGCAATCACGATGTATTATGGCTCGGTGCGTATGCCGGTTCTAAAGTATGTCTCGCAAATATTATCCGTATCTGTGCACGCTACAACAACCTGGATATTATCGAGGATGCATACGGTATAAACCTGCGTCCGCTGTTTACGCTGGCAGATAAATATTATGATGATAATTCCGCATTCCATCCGAAAAAAACACCTGACAAAATTTTATCTGACGATGAAAACCTGCAAATGACAAAAGTTCAGCAGGCAATTTCGATTATCCAGTTTAAACTGGAAGCACCGATTATAAAAAGACGTCCGAGTTTCGATATGTATGACCGTTTAGTCCTTGAAAATATTAATTATGAAACGATGGAATACACTGTTGACGGAAGTACTTATAAGCTTGAAAACACGTGCTTCAACACAGTGGACCCTGACAATCCTTCAGCGCTTACCGATGAGGAAACGGACGTTATGAATACGCTCCTTATCTCAGTTCAGCAATCAGAAAAACTTAAACGTCATATGAATTTCATGATGAAAAAAGGTAGTCTGTACTTACGTTATAATGGTAATCTGCTGATTCACGGCTGTATTCCCGTCACAGAAAGCTGTGAAATGGAAGGCATGGAAATCAATGGTAAAGTTTATTACGGCAGAGAACTGCTCGATCAGTTCGAAAGCTATTTACGCCTTGCATTTACAAATCTGGATGAGACCGAAGATCTCGCTACCGATTTAATCTGGTATTTATGGACCGGTAAAAAATCATCTCTGTTCGGCAAACGTGCAATGACGACGTTTGAAAGATACTTTATCAACGACAAAAGGACACATAAAGAAGATAAAAACCCGTACTACTATTTGCGCGAACAGCCGGAAATGGCAGAAGCATTCTTAAAAGAATTCGATTTGGATACTGACGAAGGCCATATTATAAACGGGCATACACCTGTTAAGGCGAAAGAAGGAGAAAATCCGATTAAAGCCGACGGCAAATTGATTGTTATAGACGGCGGGTTTTCAAAAGCCTATCAATCCACAACGGGTATTGCCGGATATACGCTGCTGTTCAACTCATACGGTATGCAGCTCGTTGCCCATGAGGAATTTAACTCAAAAGACAAAGTACTGGAAAATGAATCCGATGTACTCGCAGTCAGAAGAATCGTCGATGAGGAACTTGAACGTAAAAAAGTAAGAGATACCGAAATCGGCAAACGTCTGAGATATGAAATCGATATGCTGAAAGATTTAATGAAACACCGTTATATTAATTAAATAAAACATAAAATAACAACGCTCATAGCAATCTATGAGCGTTGTTTTGTCGTTATATATTATTGTGCTGTAAATCCACCGTCTACAGTTAATGTGTTAGCTGTCATGAATGATGAATCATCTGATGCTAAGAATAATGCTGCTTTAGCCATTTCTTCTGATGTTCCAAGACGTCCAATCGGAGTGCTTTCAGCCAATGCTTCTTTCACTTCTGCCGGAATAATCGGCGTGTCGATGAAGCCCGGACACAATGCGTTTACTCTGATGTTTTCTTTTGCATACTCAACACCTAATGAACGTGTTAAGTTAATTACGCCGCCTTTTGCTGCGTTATAAGCAGCGCTCCCCGCTGCACCGATCCAGCCGTACATTGACGCTGTATTGATAATATTACCGCTGCCCTGTTCACGGAAATAATCGATTGCCAGTTTAGAGAATAAGAATACTGCATCCAAATCTACATTTACTGTTTTACGATATTCAGCATATGATACTTCATGTGTCGGCTTCGTTGCACCGATACCTGCGTTATTAAACAGAATATCGACGCGTCCGAATTTTTCTATTGTTTTATCAAATACTCTTTTAGCATCTTCTTCACTCGTTACATCTGCCTGGACGAATATTGTGTCTTCGCCAAATTCTTCCGCAACTTTATTTCCTTTACTTTCATCCAAATCTACGAGGACTAATTTCGCACCTTCTTTATTAAATAACTCTGCTGAAGCTTTACCGATTCCTGAAATACCACCTGTGATAACGACGACTTTATCTTGTAATTTCCCCATTTTATTACCTCCAAAATGAATTTCTTTCTTAATTACATTGTATCATTTAAATTTTCTGATAATACAGTAATATCGCTGAAAACAATATGTGAAATTGTTTACATTAGACAAAATCATCTTTAGCTGGTGTAAAAAAGGGGTAATACTTCAGAGATATATCATTTACATAAACCATCGCAGAAAGGAGAATTCTATGCCTTCTATTACAGTGGGTCTGATCCCGGCTCCGGGAATGCCGAAAAAGCTAGTTGAAAAAATTATTGATGACCTGCCGCAGTTTGCCGAAGAGTTTGTCGATAATGAATGCACATTCAAATTCGAAATTGAAGTCAGTCCTTTGACGAGTTCGTCGGAATACATTAACGAAACTATTCACAGAATGGTTAAGATAAAAGAAAAGAATGATTGGGATTATGTTATCGGCATTACCGATCTGCCAAGTTTGTCTGAGAAGAGAGTGGTCGTATCAGAGTTTGATTCACAAAAATTAGTCTCACTGCTCTCCCTTCCTGCCCTCGGTTTCTTTATTTTAAAAAGAAAATTAAAGCGAATGGTTATACATCATCTCGAATATCTGCACGAATATAACCAGAACAGCTCGTCATTTAAAAGCAGTGAACTCTCAACTCCAACAGTTATGAATATTTCCCGGGAAACTCCTATCGAGGATAATGAAAGTACCAACCGTTATATTATTAAGTCATATTTTATCGGCTGGCTGAAAATAATTTTAGGAATGACTTACATTAACGAACCGTGGTCAATCATCACTAATTTTAAAATGCTCGTATCACTGGCTTTTGCTTCTGGTACATATATCGCTATATTCTCAACTCCCTGGGAACTCAGTATGGATTATCAGCCATGGCGGCTGATCGCTTTAATGCTGTTTTCTATTACAGGTATGGTTTTCTGGCTAATGTATGCTCATAAATTATGGGAAATATCATCGACAAGTACAGCAGCTCATTACCGCTGGATCTATAATCTGACAACATTTATGACACTTTTATTCGTTACATTAGCTAACTACGTTATTCTTTATATTTTACTTACAATATCTATTACCATGTTTGTACCCCCGGAGATTTTTAATGCCTGGACAAAGGCAGATACAGATTTTACCGTAATGAACTATATCAACCTGATCTGGTTTACAACTTCTCTCGGTATGCTGGCAGGAGCACTCGGCTCTACCGCCGAAAGTGAGGACAAAGTCCGCAGTGTAACTTATTCATACCGGCAGAGATACCGTTACAATAAACTTCAGGAAGAAGATGAGGATTCCAGCTATGAATAAGAGAGGAGGGAAATTATGATTCGTCTAGGATTAATCGTAGCGCCTGGGACCGCTAAAAATATAATCAATAAAATAGAAGATGAATTGGTTGAAGATTTAAAAGAATATTTATCAACCACTGATGAGTGGGAAGTTGATGTTGTCGTCGACCCTTTGGCCGGCGAAACAGAGTTCAGCAGTAAAATTTGTTCAAAATCAGATGAATATCTGCGTGAAAATAACTGTGATTTTTTAGTCAGCATTACTGATTTACCATTATTTTATAAAGATAAAGCTGTGCTTATAGACATTGATAATTCTGATGGCGTTGCGATAATGTCTATTCCGGCATTTGGATGGCGTCCCCTGAAGAAAAGAATGAAAACTGCAATTATTAATACATTAAAAATTATTAATAAAAGCAATAATAATGACACTTATATTGAAGAGGAATGCCGTGAATTAAAAAATATGTTCACATTATCAAAACTAGAGCACTCAGAAGACTATTTCGAAGACTCAAAAACACAACATCTTCTATTTCATATGAAATCTAAAGTCGGCAGCACTGCGAGACTGGTCAGCGGAATGACTTTTGCAAATAACCCCTACAATATGATGCAGAGTTTAAGCGGTGTGACATCAATCGCTTTTGCGACAGGTGCGTTCGGTATTATTTTCTCGACGATGTGGAATTTAAGCTATCTGTTTCCTACATGGCGACTACTTGCGATTTCAATACTGTCGATATTCGGCATGCTGCTCTGGATTATTATTTCCCATGATTTATGGGAGAAGTTCAAAGAAGGTGAAAGTCGCAAAATAACATCACTGTACAACAGCACAACATTACTGACACTATTTATCTCCCTGCTGTTTTACTATATGCTGCTGTATCTTTTATTCCTGGCTGCAGGGGTCATTTTACTGCCGCCGGACTTCATTGCAAAAACCATTCAGGCGGACCATATCGGTGTCATATTCTATCTGGAACTTGCATGGTTCGCCGCATCACTGACGACAGTTGCCGGTGCAATCGGTGCCGGTTTTCAGGACAAAGAAACTATTCAGGAAAGTACTTACGGTTACCGTCAGCGAATGAGATATCAGGAAAATGAAGAAGAAAGCGGCGAGTCATAGTTTTGTTTTAATAATTTAAAGAGTGGTAGATAAGACAATGATCTTAATTTCAGAAAAGGATGGGTGTAATGTCAAATAATATTCCTATTTTTCAAATGCACGATGGATATAAAATACCAGCTATCGGTTATGGCACATCAAGTGTTATCGGCAAGAGCGGTGCAGAGAGTGTTGAAAATGCACTGAAAAACGGCTATCGTCTCATCGATACTGCCATTCGCTATGAAAATGAAGGCGCCGTCGGGGAAGGTATCCGACGCAGTTCGGTACCGAGAGAAGAAATTTTTGTGACTTCAAAATTGCGCGGCGGACTGTATGATTACGACAGGGCACTTGCTGCAATTGAAGAATCACTGTTCCGTACAGGATTGGAGTACTTTGATTTATTCCTCTTACATTGGCCGAACCCTAAGCAGGATAAATACACAGAAGCATGGAAAGCATTAATCCAGGCTCAGAAAAATGGCTATGTCCGCTCAATCGGAGTATCAAATTTTGAACCCGCACATATTAATCGTCTCATCGATGAAACTGGAGTAAAACCAGCTGTGAATCAAATTGAATTACATCCTTACTTTAATCAAAAAGAAGTGAGAGAGTTTAATAAGGAACACGGCATTATTACTGAAGCATGGAGTCCGTTATCCAGAGCAAGAACAGTTATCTATGATGAAACACTAAAACAATTAGCCGAAAGTAAAAATAAAGAAATTGCTCAAGTTATTCTCCGCTGGCATTATCAGCACGGCGTGCTTTCAATACCAAAAGCATCCAGCTCCAAACATCAGCTGGCAAACTTAAATATTTTTGACTTCGAACTTACAGAGACCGAAATGCAGAAAATTGATTCTCTTACTCAGGAAGAAGGACGTATCGATAACCAGAACCCTAATGAGTATGAAGAATTTTAGTTTCTTAAGATTCCAAGAAAAAAGCACTTTACCCTCTGACTCGTTCAGAGGGTAAAGTGCTTTATTTATTCCAGTAAATTATTTTCTGCTAAATATTCTTCTGCTACATCATACGGATTTTCATCTTCCACAGATACACGGTAATTCATGTCCTGCATTTCTTCATCTGTAATCATGCCGGAGAGTTTATTTAAAGGTTCCACTATCTCCGAATGTTCATCAAGAAATTCCTGTTTAAACATTGGTGCACCCTGATAAGGCGGGAATACTGCTTCTGTATCTTCAAGTATCACCATATCGTATTCGCGAAGCTCTGCATCTGTTGCGTAAGCATCCATCAGATTTATATCTCCGCTTTCAATCGCCTGGTAGCGCAGCTGCGGTTCCATTGTCACTACATCATTAAAGTTTAAATTATACGCTTCCTGAATTGCCGGATAACCATCTTCTGTTCTGTCATTAAATTCCATAGTGAATCCTGGTTTAACAATGTCTTCAATTTTCTTCAGATCATCGATAGTTTCCAGTCCATGTTCCTCTGCAAAATCTCTTTTCACAGCGAGTGTATATGTGTTATTAAATGCCATCGGTTCAAGCATTGTCATATTAAATTGTTCATCAAGTGCTGTATTTGCCTGCTTATAAACCGCTTCAGCTTCATTTGATTCCGGCGGCATATTGACGAGTTCCCCGAGCACTGTTCCTGTAAATTCCAAATAACCGTCGATATCATCAGACTCCAGTGCATTGAACAGGAATGACGTTTTACCAAGACCGTCTTCGACAGTTACCTTATAATCCGTTTCTTCCTCAATCAGGATTTTATACATATTCGTAATAATCGACGGCTCTGCACCAAGCTTCCCTGCAATTGTAATACTGTCACCGCGGTTTGTTAATAATGGTGCCACTGCTACGAGCAGTATAACGATAAATATCGTACCGACAAGAGTCACTGCCTTTTTATACGACAGATTTTGAATCACTCTTAAAACAACATCAAAGAAGATTGCCAGTAATGCTGCCGGTATCGCACCGATTAGTATAAGGTGGGTGTTATTTCTATCGATACCGAGGAGAATTAAATCACCAAGACCACCGGCACCGATTAATGCCGCAAGCGTTGCAGTACCAATAATCAGCACCATAGCCGTCCGGACACCCGCCATAATTACAGGCATTGCAATTGGCATTTCTACTTTTACCAGTCTTCTCATAGGCTTCATTCCGATTCCTCGTGCTGCTTCAACAAGCGATGCATCAACCTCAGCTATACCTGTGTAAGTGTTTCTAAGTATCGGCAGTAACGCATAAATAACCAGGGCGATAATTGCCGGTACCACACCGATTCCAAAAAGCGGTATCATCAACCCGAGTAATGCCAGGGATGGTATCGTCTGCAGTACCGCTGCGACATTGATGATCACTTCTGCTGTACGTTTTGTTTTCGTTAAAATAACGCCGAGCGGTATGCCGATAACAGCCGCAATTAATAGGGCAATAAATGATATCTGGATATGCTCTATCAGCGTCGTCAGTAATTCGCCTTTACGTGAATTAAGTGTTTCTAAAAATGTATTCATGCACTATCACCGCGCTTCGCGGATAAGTACTTGAAGACGTCCTGTCTGTTTAACAGTTTGTTTCCACCCTTAGTTTTCACGGCAACAGTTTCATATTCTGCAAATACCTTAAACACATCTTCAATTTTCGTATCTTCTTCCACAAGGGGATAACCTTCATTATTAACGTTCTGTGAGTTCTCGCTCACAAATTCTCCGACGGTTACTCTTTCTTGCTCCTGGTATCCTATAAACTCTTTCACGAAATCATTTTTCGGAGTCGATAAAAATTCTTCAGGCGTACCAATCTGTTCTACCCGTCCTTCATTAAAAAGACAAATTCTATCGCCAAGTTTCATCGCCTCTTTAATATCATGCGTCACAAAAACAATTGTTTTCTTAATTTCACGCTGCAGGGCTATTAAATCATCCTGAAGACTTTCTCTAGTGATCGGATCTAAAGCACTGAATGGCTCATCCATTAATATGACCGGCGGATCTGCTGCTAATGCACGAATGACACCGACACGCTGCTGCTGTCCTCCTGATAGTTCTGCAGGTTTACGGTCTTTATATGTATCCGGATCAAGTCCTACCATCGACATCAGCTCAATAATCCGTTTATCAATATCCGCTTCTTTCCATTTTTTCATCTGCGGTACCTGTGCAATATTTTCTCCGATTGTCATATGCGGGAACAGTGCTATTTGCTGCAGCACGTAACCGATATCCCAGCGCATTTCATAGACTTCGTAATCACTCACCGGCTTATCCTTAAAATAAATATAGCCTTCTGTTAAGGGAATTAGTCTGTTTATCATTTTCAAAGTTGTCGTCTTGCCACTTCCCGACGGGCCTATTAAGACAAAAAACTCTCCTTCTTTAACGTTAAAACTCGCATCTTCGACAGCTTTTTTACTGCCATAGCGCTTTGTTACTTTTTTAAATTCGATCATACCTTATCCGCTCCTCTTTATTTTAAGTAAATCATTATATGTATTAAAATAGGGAATAATGATGTATACCCTATTTAACACAATCATAAAGAGGGTACAGCATATATTTTGAGAGGAGCTTATGCATGTCGATACAATCGATAGTTGAAAACCAACGCAAATATTATTACAAAAACCATACAAAATCAGTCAGCTTCCGCATTCGACAGTTAAGAAAACTAAAGAGTGCTATTCAGACCAACGAAAAAATGATTTTGGAAGCTGTATATAAAGACCTTGGAAAATCCGAAGCCGAGGCTTACATGACAGAACTCGGCATTGTTTATAAGGAATTTGATTACGTTATTAAAAAGCTCCGAAACTGGAATTCTCCTAAAAAAGTTTCAGGTTCTATGATGAGTTTTCCAGCTAAAAATTATATCTACCGCGATCCTTACGGTGTCGTCCTTATTTTATCACCGTGGAACTATCCATTTAATTTAACAATTATGCCGCTGATCGGTGCGATTGCCGGAGGCAATTGTGCACTCGTCAAACCTTCTGAAACAAGTCCGCATACAGGTGCAATTATTGAAAAGATACTGAATTATACTTTCAGCAAAGAATATGTCTACTGCGCACCTGCCGATACGCCGCATGATGAAGTGAATAAACAGCAATACGATTATATATTCTTTACCGGCAGTACCAGTGTCGGCAAAAAAATTATGAGCATTGCCAGTGAAACACTCACACCTGTCACACTGGAACTCGGCGGAAAAAGTCCTGCCGTAGTTGATGAAACTGCAAATATAGATGTTGCTGTTAAAAGGATTGCCTGGGGTAAATTTGTCAACGCTGGACAAACATGTGTTGCGCCCGACCACGTCATCATTCACAGCTCGAAGAAACAGGAATTTATCGACCGGATGCTCCGTGAAATTGAGGAACGTTACAGCAAGGCTGAACACAGCGATGAATACCCTAAAATTATTAATGACAAGCACTTTAAGCGCCTAGCTGGCCTCTTAGAAAATGAAATGGTTCTCGGCGGCGGTTTGAATGCTGAGGAGCAAAAGATTGCACCTGCAATTATGCCGGACAGCACATTCGCTTCAACAGTCATGGAAGAAGAAATCTTCGGACCGTTACTCCCGATTATTACGTACGATAATCTTGAAGATCTTATTTCTTATCAGCAAACACTGCCTAAGCCCCTTGCTTTCTACATTTTCTCAGAGAATGAATACAATACTGACTCCCTGCTGTCACGCCTGTCATTCGGCGGCGGCTGTGTAAATGATACACTGATGCATCTATCGCATCATGATCTGCCATTCGGCGGTGTCGGAGCAAGCGGTATGGGGCATTATCACGGTAAATATTCATACGATACATTTACACATGAAAAGAGCGTTGTAAAAAACAGTACTTTAATCGACATCCCAGTACGTTATGCACCATTCACTGAAGCAAAAAACAAGCTTTTCAGAAAGTTTTTAAGTTAGACTGAAGATATAAACATATTAAAGGAGTGTATCCAGATGAGTATTTTAATTATTGGTGCAAACGGCGGCGTGGGCACTCACCTCGTACAGCAGCTTAAACAAAATTCAATTGACTTTACAGCAGGTGTTCGTAATGAGGAACAAGTCACGAACCTTAAAAATAAAGATGTGCAGGCATTACTAATTGATGTTGAGAAAGATTCTATTGAAGAAATGGCAGACAAAATGAAAGACTTTGAACAAGTTGTTTTCTCTGTAGGTTCAGGCGGCAGTACAGGTGCAGAGCAAACAATTATCGTTGACCTTGACGGGGCTGTAAAAGCAATTGATGCGAGTAAACAGGCTGGTGTTGAACATTTCGTTATGGTTTCAACTTGGGACTCACGAAGAGAAGCATTCGATACACCGGACGCAGCGAAAATTAAACCTTATACAATAGCAAAACATCACGCAGACGTTTATTTAAGAAATTCAGGACTGACACACACTATCGTTCATCCTGGTATTCTGACTGACGAAGCAGGTTCAGGTAAAGTCGACGTTGATTTATACTTCGGTGAGATTAAAGACGTTGCACGTGAAAACGTCGCCCACGTACTTTACGAAGTTGTAATGAATAAAGAAAACCGCGGCAAAGAACTGCAAGTACTAGACGGCAGCACTGATGCAGCAGAAGCAGTTAAGAACTTTAAAAATAAATAAGCAAAAAAAGACAAGCATCCGTTTGGATGCTTGTCTTTTTTTTATGTTCTTAAGACCAACCTGTAATTTGCGCAATTGTTAATGCACTTAAAGAGATAACCATGAATATTATAAACAGCGGGAAGAAAAATCTAATCCACTTATGCCACTCTACTCCTGCAAGTGCCAAGGCAGCCATAAAGTATCCGCTTGTCGGATATAAAATATGAGCAAAACCGTCACCGAGCTGGAATGCGAGTACTGCTGTCTGACGTGTTACGTTAACCATATCAGCAAGTGGTGCCATAATCGGCATCGTTACCAGCGCCTGCCCTGATCCTGATGGAATGACGAAGTTAATAAGTAACTGTACAAAGTACATACCTGCTGCGGCAAGTACTGGCGGTAATTCTCCAACAACAGTACCAAGTCCGTTTACTATAGTATCCATAACCTGGCCATCTTCCAGAATAACGGCAATTGAACGTGCGAGACCAACGATAATTGCACCCATTAACACTTCTCTGAAACCTTTGGTGAATGCTTCACTGATACGCGTTAAGTTAAGTCCGGTTACAAGACCGACAGTAATACCCATAATGACGAATAATCCTGCCATTTCTATCATAAACCAATCTAATTCGATGACGCCGTAGATTAAAATACCGAAGAATACCAAGACTGTTAACCCACCAGCAATTTGACGCTTTGTTGCAGTCAATGGTGCAGAGTCTCCAATAGATGAATACATTTCACGTTTTTCTCTATCATCTTCATATACTAAACTCGCTTTTGGATTTCTCTGTACTTTTTTAGCATATCTCATGATAAACCATGCTGTAACTGCTAAAACTATAACAAATAGTATCAATCTAAAACCAAGTCCTGAGAATGTTGGAATTCCTGCTATCGACTGTGCAAGTCCTGTATTAATAGGATTCAGTACGCCGACAGTATACCCAATTACTGTCCCGCAGAGCGCTACCGCTGCAGCGGTCATAGAGTCATAACCGAGGGCAATGACCAAGGGAATAATCACCGGTATATAGACCAGCGATAATTCGGCTGTACCTATTAATGTTGCAACTGAAGCAAATACTGCAACGAGTACCGGTATGATAAAAATGCTTTTCTTCGAAAATTTACGCGCCATTTTATCGACTGCGACTTCTATAATGCCGCTTTCACGCAGTACCATAAACATGCCGCCGATAATCAGCGTAAAGAATACAACTTCCCCCGCATCAACCAGACCACGCGGAATCGCTGTCATAAATTCCGTTAAACCCGTCGGTGTCGATTCAAGATATGTAAATGATTCCGGATCTACTGCCTCACGCCCGCTTTCCAATTCAATACGGTCGAATTCACCGGCAGGAATGAAGTATGTGGCTGCTGCTGCAACGAGCCCGAAAACGAATAGAATGACATAGATATGCGGCATTTTAAAGCCGTTTTTTTTCTTTTTCTGATCATTGCTCATATGAAAACTCCCCTTTTTTTTCATTGTAACTCATACAAGCACTGTCTAAAAGTATGAAAGTCGATAAAAAAAGATGGGTCTATGACCCATCTTACCTAAGATTCGATAATTTTCCCGTCTTTCATTTCAACAATACGCTCTGCATATTTCAGCATATCGTTATCGTGTGTCACCATCAGCACGGTAATATTTAATTCGCGGGCCAGTCTTTCGATTAGCTCCATGACTTCTACCGAGCGTTTTGAATCGAGACTCGCCGTCGGCTCATCAGCAAATAATATTTCCGGTTCATGGATAATTGCCCGGGCAATCGCTACCCGTTGTTTTTCTCCGCCTGATAAGTTTTCAGGATAGCTGTCTTTATGCTCCCACATATCGACAGTAGTCAAAGCATCTTCTATACGTTCTGCTCTCGCTTTTTTTGACCACTTAGCTTCTGCTGTATCAAGCATCAGCTCAAGCTGCTCTTTAACAGTGAGAAACGGTACCAGATGAGCATGCTGGAAAACAAAGCCGAAATGTTTAGCTCTAACTTCACGCACACCTTCCTGGTTCATTGCTGATAATTTTTTCCCGCCGAAGGTAATTGAACCTCCGCTTAAATTCTGCAATCCTGCTGCAATAGTTAACAATGTACTTTTCCCTGAGCCTGATGCACCCACTAAGGCTGTCAGTTCACCTTTATTTAACTCTAGATCTATACCTTTTAAAATTTGTTCTTTAGTATTCCCATGCTTAAATTCTTTTTCAATATTTTCTAATTGAAGTAAACTCATCTTAAGCACCTCCCTGATTAATTGCCTGCATTGGTTCTACTTTTTTAATTTGAATACCTGACAGCGTCGCTCCGATAAGACCGATAATAATAAATGCGCCCGACGACAGCAACACCATATCCAGTGTTAGATGGAACGGCATGCCGCTCGGTGCAAACATATTAAATAACTGACTGATTCCTACCGCTAAGAGCAGTGAAATAATCGTAATGATAAACATCTGTGCCCACATCATTTTAAATAATGTAAATGTCTTCACACCAATTGCTTTTAGAATACCGAATGTACCCAGTTTCTGAACGTTTATCATGTAGAAGAATATTGCAAACAGCATACCGCTGATTACGTATAAGAATATAATAATCATATTAAGAGACATCTGTTCTGCACTGTAACTTGGTATTGTATTTAAAAAGTCTCCATTGCTGAATCCCAAAAGTCCGTCGACTGACTGACCGTCTTCAGGTACAAAAGCTAACTGGAACGTATCAGTATTGTACATCGTGAAGAAGTCGTCACTGTTAATGAAACCAACCGGTGAATGACTGAATTTTTCCTGTTCAGCAAAACCTGTGATTGTAAACGATTCACCCAACAGTTCACTGGCCACAGTATCTCCAACTGAGAAACTTTCTTCAAAAGAACTATCCAGTACAATTTCCCCAGACGCAACAGCCGGGAAATACTCTGCATCTGAGGCAGTGACATAGGCAAGGCTATGTTTCTGATCCCCAGTGTCGCTGAATTCACCCATTTGTATTGAGAATAACGATGCACTGTCATGCGCCTCTTTCAAGTTGTTTATCTGTTCATCTTCCAGACTCGAAAAACTGTAGTTCTCTTCAGCACTCTCTTCCATATAAAAAGTACCATCCGGCATATTTTTTATTAACGCTGCGTTATCCTGCGATAAACCATTTGCAAGTCCCGATATACTTAATGTTAAAAGACTGATTAAAAATATAATCGAACCGAGTATCGTATACCGCATTTTGTATTTCTTCATTTCTTTCCATGCCATTTTCATAAAAAATCCTCCTCGTAAGTCATCTATAAGTCATACTCTACACGCGGAATATGAACTCATTATGAACGAGGAGGAAAAATGTTATTCTTCTGGATCAACCGGCAGTCTGACTGTGAATGTTGTGCCGTTTTCATTACTTCTTACATTAATTGATCCATTGTGCAGATCCAGTATTTTCTTAACAATCGATAGCCCGAGACCTGTACCGCCGATGCTGCTTGTACGTGCAGTATCCACGCGGTAAAATCTGTCAAAGATCTTATCGATACTTTTGTTATCAATACCTTCACCTGTATCGCTTATCGTTATAACCGTATGAGCTTTGTATCTCGTCATTTCTATATCGATACTCCCGGCATCTCCGTTATATTTAACGGCATTCGACAGCAGGTTATCCCAGACTGTATTCATCAGCGCCTTATCTGCAACAATTTCTGTATCCTGCAGTTTATGCGACAGCATCAGTCCTTTTTCATTAATCTTCCATTCATAAACTTTAATCAGCCGTTCAAGCTGTTCCCTTAAATTATAAGGTTCTTTACGAAGGAGGTAATCTTCATGATCGATAGATGACAGAACAAGCAGCTGTTCTGTCATAGTGGACAGTCTGTCTATTTCAAAGTCCACAGTTTCCGTATACTCACTTCGCTCTGATGCTGTCAGAGGTTTATTTAACAACTTATTGTATCCTTTAATACTCGACAGCGGCGACTGAATATCGTGGGATATATTTGAGATGAAGTCCTTCTGAATTTTATCGTTGTACTCAATCTGTTTCGACATTCTGGCAAAGTTCGACGACAATTCACCAAGTTCATCTTTTCGATTCGTATCGAGATCATGGATAGAATAATCTCCAGCAGCAAGCAACTTCGTCGCTTCACTAAGTTTTGTCACTGGCTTAATCAGGAAGTGTGCACTGATAAAGACCAGTACGATACTTAAAATTACTGTCAGCATAAATAAAATTCCGAATAAGAGATGCATTTCATTAAATAGAAGGTTAATATCCGGACGTAAAAATAGTGCGTAGACAGTACCGCCCGTTTCAACCGGCACACCGATAGTATTACTCAGCTCATTCGCAAAAAATCCGGTCACAAATATTTCCGCATCAAAATTTGCCATGCCGTGATATATTTCGCCTGACTGCACATTGCCTA
>JBQDHL010000036.1:0-14687 GCA_052093725.1 Jeotgalicoccus sp.
AGTTCATTAACTCAATCCGCGATAATAAAACTGAGCAATTCCGTAACAAGTACCGCAATGTCGACGTACTTTTAATAGATGACATTCAGTTTTTAGCAGGAAAAGAATCAACACAGGAAGAATTTTTCCATACGTTCAACTCGCTGCATGAAAATGATAAGCAGATTGTCATTTCGAGTGACCGTACTCCAAAGGAAATTCCAACGCTTGAAGACCGTCTGCGCTCACGTTTTGAATGGGGCCTGATGACTGATGTGACACCGCCCGACCTTGAAACGAGAATTGCGATTCTGCGTAAAAAATGTGAAGAAGAAAATGTAGAGATTCCAAACGAAGCGATGATTTACATTGCCAACCACATTCATACGAACATTCGCGAACTGGAAGGTGCACTGACGCGCGTTGCAGCATATGCAAAAATCTCGAATCAGCCTATGACACCGGAAGTTGTCTCTGAAGCACTGAAAGACCTTGTGACTACAACGAAATCGAAGCGGATGACAATACACGATATCCAGGTCGCAGTCAGTGAGTACTACGGTATTCATATCGACGAACTCGGTTCTAAGAAGCGGACGAAGTCCATCGCCTTCCCGAGACACGTCGCAATGTATCTGTCACGTGAACTGACGGACAACTCGCTGCCTAAGATTGGTGAAGTGTTCGGTGGCCGTGATCACACGACTGTAATTCATGCACATGAGAAAATTTCGAGGCTTGTTTCAGAAGATGAGTTATTCAGAGATGAATTGAAGGAAATCGAGAAAAAGCTGAATTAAAAACTAATGTGAATACTGTGGATAAATGGTACACTGTAGTCAACACTTTATGCACATGTGGATAACTTAGTGCGTATGGGTCCAATGCAGTTTTCCACATATCCACAGGGCCTACTATTATTACTATTACTTTATATACTATATATCTATTATAATAAGGAGTACTTGCTTATGAAAATCAGTATTAAAAGACAATATTTCATCGAACAATTAAATCACTGTTTAAAAGCTATTTCACCAAGAACAACACTACCAATTTTAAACGGGATAAAAATCGATGTATCTGACGATCAAATGATACTTACCGGCAGTGATTCGGAAATATCTATTGAGATTACAATTCCAACAGAAATTGATAATGAAGAAATTCTGGAAATTGAAGAACCAGGTTCAGTAGTTTTAACAGGACGTTTCTTCGTTGATATTATTAAAAAACTTTCCGGTGATTTTGTAGATTTGGAAACCAATGAAAACTTCCAGACTAAAATTACCGCAGGAAAATCTGAATTCAACTTAAGCGGGAACGATTCAAATCAGTATCCTCTCCTGCCTGAAGTTAACGATGCTGACAGCCTGGTACTTTCATCTGCAGTATTAAAATCAATTATTAATCAGACTAACTTTGCAGTTTCATTATCTGAAACACGACCTGTGTTAACAGGTGTTAACTGGAAATTTAACGAAGACCATATTTCATTCACTGCAACAGACTCTCACCGTCTTGCATTAAGAAGACTTCTTGATAAAACATTTAACACGGAAATTTCAAATGCAATTATTCCCGGTAAATCATTATCAGAACTCAGTAAAATTCTTACAGACTCAGAAGAAGATGTAGAAATTAACCTGTCACAGAACCAGGTGCTGTTCACATACGGCAATATGCGCTTTATCTCCCGTTTACTTGAAGGAAACTATCCGGATACATCCCGCTTGTTCCCTGAAAACTACGAGACTAAAGTTAATGTTAAAAACTCTGAGTTCTATCACGCAATTGACCGTGTATCACTGCTTGCACGTGAAGGCGGCAATAACGTTATCCGCATGACTGTGGATAACAACAATGTGGAACTAACATCGAACTCGCCGGAAGTCGGTACGGTAAATGAAGACATCAATGCTTCATCTATCGAAGGCGAAGGCATTAAAATTTCATTTAACTCGAAATATATGATGGAAGCACTCCGTGCGATCCAGGACGACGAAGTAACAATTGAATTCTTCGGTACGATGAGACCATTCACTATTACGCCGAGTGAATCATCTGAAGTCGTACAATTAATTTTACCGATTAGAACTTATTAATCTTCAAACAAATATTGGAGACCATGCCTTTTTTGATAAAAAACGGGCCTCTGGTCTCTTTTTTCGTTTTCTGGTAGGTAAAAGCCTTTTTGGCCATGAAACGCTCCAAACGCTTTATTTGGCCTTAAATAATGAAAATATATGAAAAATGTAGTATAATGAATGAGTATGTAATAGGAGGTTGTGTCTATGGAAACGATTCATTTGGATGGCATGATAACACTCGGTAAGTTTTTAAAATATAAAAATATTATCGGTACGGGCGGCGAAGCTAAATGGTTCTTAAGTGAACATGAAATATTTTTAAACGGAGAGCCCGAAAACCGACGCGGAAAAAAACTGCATGATGGTGACGAATTAGTCATTACAGGTGTCGGCGAATATAAATTTAAGTATCCGGTGCAATGATACTTAACGAAATTAAACTCACAGATTTCAGGAATTATGATTCCCTGTCCCTGGCATTTCATCCTAAGCTGAATATTTTTATCGGCCATAATGCCCAGGGGAAGACAAACCTGCTTGAGGCAATTTACTTTCTGTCCCTGGCTAAAAGCCACAGGACATCTAAAGATAAGGAAATGATTCAGTTCGGTGCTGAAGAAGCATATATTAATGGGACTATTACGACGGCACGCAGCAAACTGCCGCTGTCTATCGGTATTGCCAAAGGCGGAAAGAGGGCCAAGGTCAATCATCTTGAAGTCGCAAAACTGTCACAGTACATCGGTCATATGAATACTGTGCTCTTTGCCCCGGAAGATCTCAACATAGTGAAGGGATCGCCGCAGGTCAGAAGAAAATTTATTAATATGGAATGCGGTCAAATATCAAAATTATATTTGAGCCACCTATCCGACTACAATAAAGTGCTCGCCCAGAAAAATCAGTATTTAAAATCGAGAAACGTTGATCAGATTATGATTGAAGTTCTGAATGATCAGCTTGCGCATCATGCAAGTTTAATTATTTTAAAGCGTGAGCAGTTTATCTCGACGATAGAACGTCATGCTTCAAAAATTCACGCTGATATTTCAAACGGCAAGGAAATTTTAAAAGTAGTCTATAATCCTAATATTAAATATAAGAGCGATAATTCTGAAGCACTCACAGCGGAAATATCCGCTTTGTTAGCTGAGAATTTAAATAAAGAAATCGAACGAGGGACTTCACTTATTGGTCCGCATCGGGATGATATCGGTTTTACGATTAATGATTTTGACGTTCAGACATACGGTTCCCAGGGTCAGCAGCGCTCGACTGCGCTGTCAGTTAAACTTGCGGAGCTCGAATTAATACGGGAAGAAGTCGGAGAATATCCGGTTCTGCTTCTTGACGATGTACTCAGTGAACTTGATGAAGTGAGACAGGCACATTTACTAACTTCAATCAGGAACCGTGTACAGACGTTCGTAACGACCACTTCAATAAGCGATATTAACCATCAGATTATGGATGATATGCAGCTCTTTGAAATAGAAAACGGCAAAATCAAAATCGATGAATAACGGAAGGTGAAAACATGGCTGAAAAAAATATGGATCAATATGGTGCAAGTCAGATACAAGTATTAGAAGGTCTTGAAGCGGTTAGAAAAAGACCGGGTATGTATATCGGTTCTACTTCAGCACGCGGACTGCACCACTTAGTATGGGAAATTATCGATAACAGTATCGATGAGGCGCTTGCAGGGCATGCTTCAGAAATTAATGTCACTGTCGAAGAAGACAACTGGATTAAAGTAACGGATAACGGACGCGGTATTCCTGTAGATATACAGGAGAAAATGGGTCGTCCGGCAGTAGAGGTTATTTTTACAGTACTGCACGCCGGCGGTAAATTTGACGGCGGCAGCTATAAAGTTTCCGGCGGGCTGCACGGTGTTGGTTCATCAGTAGTAAACGCACTGAGTTCGACACTGGAAGTTTACGTTCACAAGAACGGCGAAGTACATTATCAGAGTTACACACGCGGTGCCCCTGATGCAGACTTAAAAGTGATTGATACAACTGATGAAACAGGTACAATTATCCGTTTTAAAGCAGATGAAGAAATTTTCACTGAGACGACGGAATATGAAATTGAAATTCTGCAAAAACGTATTAAAGAACTCGCTTTCCTGAATAAAGGACTCGAGATTAACTTAATCGATGAGCGCGAAGAAGAAACTGTTGAATATAAATATCATTATGAAGGTGGTATTAAATCTTACGTCGCAGAATTAAACAAGACGAAAGAAGGACTTCATGAAGAGATTATTTATATGGATGATGCAAAAGATGAAATCGAAGTTGAAATTGCGATGCAGTACAACCTCGGTTATACAACTACTCTTTTAACTTATGCCAACAATATTTATACACATGAAGGTGGAACGCATGAGGACGGCTTTAAACGTGCGCTGACGAAAGTAATTAATAACTATGCAACAAAACAGCATCTGATTAAATCGACGGAAGAACGTTTATCCGGTGAAGATGTTAGAGAAGGTTTAACTGCGATAGTGTCAATTAAACATACAGATCCTCAGTTCGAAGGTCAGACGAAGACTAAACTCGGAAATACTGAAGCCCGTACGATTACGGATCAGCTGTTCTCGGCAGGTTTTGAAAGATTCCTGATGGAAAACCCGCAGACTGCACGCGTCATTGTGGATAAAGGGATTACGGCCCAGCACGCCCGCGTTGCAGCGAAAAAAGCGCGTGAAATGACAAGACGCAAGTCAGCACTTGAAGTATCAAGTTTACCGGGTAAACTAGCAGACTGTTCAAGTAAAGACCCTGCGAAAAGTGAGCTCTTTATCGTTGAGGGTGACTCGGCCGGCGGATCGGCAAAATCAGGACGCAACTCGAAAATTCAGGCGATTTTACCACTTAGAGGTAAAATTTTAAACGTTGAAAAAGCGCGTCTGGACAGAATTTTAGGTAACAATGAAATTCGTTCTATGGTAACGGCGCTCGGCAGCGGTATTGGTCAAGAATTCGATATCGCGAAAGCACGTTATCATAAAATTATTATTATGACCGATGCGGATGTCGACGGTGCACATATCAGAACATTGTTGTTAACGTTCTTCTACCGTTTTATGAAACCGTTAATCGAACACGGCTACATCTATATTGCACAGCCTCCTCTTTATAAATTAGAGCAAGGTAAGAAAAAGCATTATGTATACGATGATGAAGCGCTTGATATTCTGCGCAGTACATTACCGGAAACACCTAAAATTGCTATGTCGAGATATAAAGGTCTCGGTGAGATGAACGCGGATCAGCTTTGGGAAACGACGATGGATCCAGAGCACAGAAATCTGTTGCAAGTTCAGCTGGACGATGCGATTGAAGCGGATCAGACATTTGAAATGCTGATGGGCGATGTCGTTGAATACAGACGTAACTTTATCGAAGAAAATGCGAGATACGTTGAGAATCTTGACGTTTAAAAAGGAGATTTAACTTATGTCGGATCATGATGAACAATTTCAACAAGTAAATATAACGAAAACGATGCGCAGCTCGTTTTTAAGCTATGCCATGAGTGTTATCGTATCTCGTGCATTGCCTGACGTCAGAGACGGCATGAAGCCCGTACACCGCAGAATTTTATACGGTATGCACGACAACGGCATGACATCTGACAAGCCATTTAAAAAATCAGCCCGTATCGTCGGAGACGTTATGGGTAAATATCACCCGCACGGTGACTCTTCAATATACGAGGCAATGGTGCGTATGGCTCAGGACTTCAGTTATCGCTACCCGCTTGTTCACGGCCAGGGAAACTTCGGTTCCATGGACGGTGACGGCGCAGCAGCGATGCGTTACACAGAAGCAAAAATGAGTAAAATTTCGATGGAATTAATGCGTGATATTAATAAAGATACAGTCGATTTCCAGCCTAACTATGATGAAACTGAACGTGAACCTGCTGTTCTGCCGGCACGCTTCCCTAACCTTCTCGTCAATGGTACGAGCGGGATTGCGGTAGGTATGGCGACGAACATTCCGCCGCATAACTTAACAGAAGTAATTAATGCGGTGCTGGAAATAGCGGATAATCCGAACATAACAACGCTGGATCTGATGGACCATGTCACAGGACCTGATTTTCCGACTGCCGGCTTAATTATCGGCAAGAGTGGAATTAAAAAGGCATATGAAACAGGACGCGGTTCGGTAATCATGCGTGCGCGCTGTGAAGTGGACACGATGAAGAACGGCAAAGAACGAATTATTGTTACTGAAATTCCGTATCAGGTAAACAAAGCACGTCTCGTTGAAAAAATTGCGGAATTAGTGCGCGATAAAAAAATCGAAGGCATTACAGATCTCCGCGATGAAACCAGCTTAAAAGAAGGCGTTAGAATTGTTATTGAGGTTCGCAAAGATAAAAATGCGAACGTTATTTTAAATAACTTATATAAACAAACGCCGCTGCAGACATCATTTGGTGTTAACATGCTGGCACTTGTAAACGGCGAACCAAAAGTACTCGGCTTAAAAGAAATGCTCTATCATTATTTGGAACACCAAAAAGTTGTAGTTACACGCCGTACTAAGTATGAATTAAAACGTGCTCAGGACCGTGCACATATTCTGGAAGGTCTGTTGATTGCACTCGATCATATCGATGAAATCATTAAGACAATCCGTGCATCGGATACGGATGAAGAAGCGAAAAACGGACTGATGAGTGAATTTAACTTGTCAGAACGCCAGGCTCAGGCAATTCTCGATATGAGATTACGCCGCTTAACTGGACTTGAACGCGGTAAAATCCAAGCTGAACATGATGAAATACTTAAAAATATTGAATATCTGAAAAGCATTCTGAACGATGACGATAAATTGCTTGATGTCATCAGAGAAGAATTAATCGATATCCGTGAACGATACGGAGACGACCGCCGTACTGAAATTACGCTCGGCAGCATCTATGATATTGAAGATGAAGATTTAATTCCGAGAGAGCAGATTGTTGTGACATTAAGTCATAACAGTTACATTAAACGTCTTCCGGCATCGACATATCGTGCACAGCACCGCGGCGGGCGTGGTATTCAGGGCATGAATACAATCGATGAAGACTTCGTCAGCCAGATTGTGACGATGAGTACACACGATTATATTCTGTTCTTTACGAACACAGGACGCGTATACCGTCTGAAAGGATACGAAATTCCTGAACTGTCACGCCAGTCTAAAGGACTGCCGATCGTTAACCTGATTGAAATCGAAAAAGATGAGAAAATCAGTACGATGATCAGCGTGAAAGATAAAGACGAAACTGAAGGCTACCAATTATTATTTGCAACGAAAAATGGACTTGCGAAACGCACACCATTGGACGACTTTAAGCAGATTAATAAAAATGGTAAAATTGCCATCAGCTTCAGAGGCGAAGACGAACTCCTCGGCGTACGCTTAACAGATGGCACGAAAGAAGTCATCCTAGGTACACGCGAAGGCTCACTTATCCGCTTTGAAGAAGACCATGTCAGAAGCATGGGCCGTACAGCAGCAGGTGTACGCGGAATCAGGCTTAGAGGCGACGATGAAGTAGTCGGCGTTGACGTACTTGATCCGGACCAGCACGTCCTTATCGTTACCGATAAAGGCTACGGAAAACTTACTCCTGAAGACGAATACCGCTCAATTAAACGCGGCGGCTTCGGTGTGAAAACAGCGAACCTGACAGATAAAAACGGTAAGCTAGTGTTTATCGCATCAGTAGACCGTGATGAAGACATGATGATCGTTACAGATAAAGGTGTAATTATCCGCCTGACAATCGATGCAATATCAATTACAAGCCGTAACACGCAGGGCGTCAGACTCATTCGCTTAGACGAAGAGCAGGACGTGGCCACAGTTGCTGTAGTGAAAAATGAAATTGCCGAAGAAGAGCTGGAAGAAGACGGTTCTGAGATTGCTGAAGAAACACTTGAATCGGAAGATAAGCTTGAAACTGAAACAGATGAAGTCGAAGAAGACTTAAATCTTGAAACTGAAGAAGATTCGGAATCAGAAGAAGAATAAATGATAAAAAAAAAGCACCCGAAACTCTCGAGTCTGAGAATTCCGGGTGCTTTTTTGTGTTTTGAGTACGGTGCTCCGTATTGAACCAGCGACTTCCCCGCCCTATTTCCGGTATTCCAGTATATCGCCGGGCTGACAGTCTAATACTTCGCAGATTTTCTCCAGTGTCGAGAAGCGGACGGCTTTTGCCTTATTGTTTTTCAATACTGATAAGTTCGCAATCGTCACTCCGACTTCATTCGCGAGTTCGGTCATGCTCATTTTTCTTTTGGCGAGTATCACATCAAGGTTTACTACTATTTTTGTCATATAGTCAGCTCATTTTCCTGTTTTATTGACACGGCTTTACTGAGTGTTTCTTTTAACACAGCAACCAGAATATATATCGAGAAGGGAATGAATACTATACCTGCACCGAATAAGACGAGTCCGGGTGCGTCATCCAGCTGGGCGATTGTGAAGAAGAACGGCATCAGCCCTAATGTTGCTAAGGCAATCGTCAGTGTCAGTTTCTGAATGCGGTTCATAATATTTAAAGTACCGTCTGAAAAAATTTCGTTTGTGTCGATGAGTTTTAATAACTTATTTAAAGCATACAGGATAAACAGCCCTGAAATCATATCGATCCAGACGACCGCAACAGCAATATAAACGACGGCATAGACTTTTCCTTCAGATGTGAAGAGCTGCACGCCCATTAAAAATCCAAATAATAAAAGTATAGCTGCAATAATTAACAGTGTAAGACGCAGCACTAAAGTTTTCCTAATCATATTTTTTCCTGCTTTCAAGTTTTATAAATATAATTTATCATTTTATTTATTAATAAACAATAAATATATATCGTTTATCGATAATAATTTATATTTTACTATCTTGTATTTATTTTATGAAAGCGCTATAATGAAGTCAGTTATTAGTGATTAGGCAGGTATATTATGACTCAAAATACACATCGTGAATTTGGTAAATTCACTACACTCGTTGCACTGACTGATGAAAAAACAGCGCTCGGCATTCTGCCCCATTTTGATTCGTTCAAAGTGATGACAGGTAAAGTCGGGTCAATGGATTTAAGCAAAGTCATCTCGTCGGTTGAAACTGCTGCAAAGCGCGGCGGACTCATCGATGGAAATATTTATCGTGAAACTCATTCTTTATATCATGTAATTTTAGAAGCACTCCAGGGTGTGACCCGCGGCGATTTAAGTGTCGGTGAAATTATGCGTACTGTCGGATTAAGATTCGCGATTGTCAGAGGGAATCCATACGATAGTGATGATGAGGGTGAATGGCTGGCGGTTTGTTTCTACGGAACAATCGGCGCGCCAATCAAAGGAAAAGAGCACGAGGCTCTCGGGCTCGGAATTAATCATATTTAAAACTTAATAAAAATTGTCATAGACATTAGCTGATAGGGACATAAAAATCTAAGGGATTTTTGTGTCTTTTTTTGTACGTAAATTTAGGAGGGATACCATGTCAGTTTTACATTTGGATGGAAAGAGTTTAACAATCGATGAAGTAAAAGATTTCCTGGGAAATTCAGAAAGTACGGTGGAAATTACAGCGGACGCTTACGGGCGTGTCGATGCTTCAAGAAAAGTAGTTGAGAATATTATTGCAGAAGGCAAGACGATTTACGGTATTACGACAGGTTTTGGACTGTTTTGTGACGTGTTAATTTCAAAAGATAAAGTGGAAGATCTTCAGACGAACTTAATTCGTTCTCACGCGTGCGGTGTCGGCAAAGCTTTCGCTGAGCCGGTAGCACTTCTGATGATGGTTTTCCGTCTGAACACCATGCTGAAAGGCCATTCAGGTGTGACGAGAGATTTAGTCGAGCAGCTAAAACTGTATATTAACAAGCGCATTATCCCGGTTGTGCCGGAACAAGGTTCACTTGGAGCTTCAGGCGACCTTGCTCCTCTATCTCATATGGCGCTGACTTTAATCGGAGAAGGTGAAGTGTTCTTCATGGATGAAAGAAGAAATACGCATGATGTCTTGGAATCGCTCAGCATCGCACCAATTACACTGCAGGCAAAAGAGGGACTTGCACTGATTAACGGAACACAGCCGATGACGGCGCAGGGTGTTCTTAATTACATTGAAGCGGATAAGTTAATGCATGACAGCTTATGGATTGCTTCATTGACGCATCAGTCGCTGAACGGCATTACAGATGCTTATAACTACCAGATTCACGAGTCACGCGGCTATCCGGAACAGATTTACGTCGCTGAAAAAATGCTCGAATATTTAGAAGGATCACAACTGACAACACGTCAGGGTGAAGTGCGCGTTCAGGATGGCTACTCAATCAGATGTATTCCACAGGTGCACGGTGCATCACTGCAGACGCTGAAATACGTTAAAGACAAACTTGAAATTGAAATGAACGCAGCAAACGATAACCCGTTAATTTTCAGTGAAGATGAGGTCTACTCAGGAGGAAATTTCCACGGTCAGCCGATTGCAATCGCAATGGACCTGTTGAAAATCGGTGTCGCTGAAATTGCGAATATAACAGAACGGCGTATCGAGCGTCTCGTAAACCCTGCATTAAATGGTGATCTGCCGGCGTTCTTAAGCCCGGAAGAAGGATTACAATCCGGTGCAATGATTTTACAATATGCGGCTGCCAGCCTCGTTTCCGAAAATAAAACACTCGCTCATCCGGCAAGTGTCGACTCTATCCCCTCTTCTGCTAACCAGGAAGACCACGTTTCGATGGGGACAATCGGTGCGCGTCATGCGAGGGATATTATTAACAACGCACGCTACGTCGTTGCAACGGAGCTATTTATAGCGATGACAGCAGCAGAAATTAAAGGCAAAGAGAAATTGTCTCCGGCAACGCGTAAAAAGTTTGATGAGTATCGTCTAATTGCAGACTTCATCGACCACGACCGTAACTTCAGCATTGAAATTAACGATCTTTCAAATGCGTTAACTGAAGTTAATTAAAATAATCCCGAACCTCCCCTTTGTCGAAATAATCGAGTACAAGGTTAATAAAAGACTCGGTTAACGGTGAGAGGAAGCGGGTTTTATCGATTGAGATGTAAACGATTCGGTAAAACGATAAATCAGAAATTTCTTTAATATCCACATCTCTTTCGTCGAGCGTCAGTGCGTATTTCTCAGGCAGAATAGCAATACCGAGGCTCTGTTTTATAAATTCCGACGTCAGCTCAAAGCGTTCGATTTCAAAACCGATATTCGCCTGCAGTCCGATTCTGTTAAAAGCACGGACGATCTCGGTGCGTGTCTGATAGCCGTCATGAGAAATAATAAGCGGCATATCGGAGATATCTTTTAAGGTGACATTTTTCTGGTTGCTGAATGGGTTATCTTTCGGCAAAGCGACGATAAGGGACTCTTCGTAAAGCGGTATCGAAATGATTTTATCGTTTTCAATGAACTGGTTCGTAATAGCTAGGTTCACATCGTAGTCGTTAAACGATTTTTCAATTTCGGCAATGCTGAGGGCGTGATCGATTTTAATACGCGTATCGGTATTAATTTCTCTATAGGCTTTAACAACTTCCGGAAGCCATGATTTCACGCTTTCGATTAAGCTGATGGAAATATGATTTATGCCTTTAGTTTTAAGGTGTACCGCCGCTTCAGTAACCTGACGATGATGCATAACGAATTTATTCGCTTCGTCAAAAAAAACTCCTGCCTTCGGCAGTAAGTTTAAATAATCTCGATGAACGATCGATTAAAGTGAAGCCGATTTCGTTTTCCAGCCGTTTAATCGACGCGCTTAAAGACGGCTGTGCAATATGTAATTCATTAGCTGCTGTTGTGAATGACTGCTTATTAACGATAGTAACAAAATGAATAAGCTGATTGATCTGCATGTACAGTACTCCCTTTGTTCCGATAGTACTTTTATTTTAACACTTTAAAGGTGTATAGCTAAAAGCTATCAGGCGATTACTTTTAAGTATTTGTTAAATATTCAGACTATATATAAGCTTAAACCATACGTGTAGAAAACGCTTACAAAAACAAGGGGTGAACGTATGGAAAAGAACGGGCAGGAGAATTATTTAACACGTGAGCAGATTAAAAATCAGAAAGGGACGGCAATGTGGAAGTTTTTCCTTTACAGTGGTCTCGGGATTTTAATTTTCTTTATTCCGGTATCGATGTTCGGCGGTAATTCTATTCTGCTGGATCATCTGGTGACGGCGATTCAAAAAGTGTTTGGAGAGAATATTAAGTACTACACTCTGCTAATTATTATTATCGGTGCGGTACTGCCGTTTATTAACGGAACATGGAAGAAGAGCTCATTCAATCTTTTCTTCACACTGTTTAAGATTTTAGGGGTAGTTATCGGTACGATGGTTGTATTTAATGTCGGGCCGCAGTTTGTACTGGCTGAAAATATCGGGCCATTCCTGTTTAACTCGCTGGCAATTAACCTGAGTCTGCTGATTCCGCTTGGGGGAGCGGCGCTGGCGCTGCTCGTCGGTTACGGGCTTTTGACATTGCTCGGAATTACGATGGAGCCGATTATGAGACCGGTCTTCAAAACGCCGGGACGTACTGCAATTGATGCGGTCGCATCATTCGTCGGCAGCTACTCTGTCGGCCTGCTGATTACAAATCGTATTTACAAAGAGGGTCTGTACAGCAGAAAAGAAGCATTAATTGTTGCGACGGGGTTCTCAACTGTATCGGTAACATTCATGGTGGTTGTTGCAAGGACGCTGGAACTCATGGACCACTGGTTATTATATTTCTGGATTACATTAATCGTTACATTTTTAGTCACGGCAATATCCGTTCATTTACCGCCGATTAGCACTCAGAAGAAAAAATATTACGGTGGCAAGGACAATACTGTGCATGAAGGGTTTGAAGGAAACAGATTGAGCTATGCATGGTGTAAAACAAAACAGGAGTCGTTTGAATTTGAACCGCTCTTAAAAAATATTGCAGTGAACTTTATCGATGCGATGAAGATGACAACATCGATTATTCCGTCAATACTGTCAATCGGCTTTGTCGGCCTGGTCATTGCGGAATATACGGAGATTATTTCATATCTGTCGTATATATTCTATCCGTTCCTATTCTTCTGGCCGTTAGAAGATCCAGGATTGATTGCGGAAGCTGCAATGATTTCTGTAGTCGAGATGTTCCTGCCGGCTCTATTAGTTGTTGAAGCGGATATGGTTACTAAATTCATTGTCGGGGTGACAAGTGTATCAGCAATTATATTCCTGTCAGGACTTGTACCGGCAATTCTAAGTACGGATTTGAATATTAAGTTGTGGAAGCTGCTCGTTATCTGGTTTATCCGAGTGGCGCTGACACTGCTCATTGTTACACCTATTGCACTGCTGCTGTTTTAAGAGGAATTCAGTAAAGGGGTCATGTCATGGTCTCAGAGGATGAGATGCGCCGTGAAAAAGGATATAAAATATGGCGTTTCTTTGTATTCAGTACACTTGGGTTATTTCTGTTTTTCGTACCAGTAACGATGTCCGGAACGACATCGATTATGCTCGATCACATCGTCACCGTCATTCATAAGATTTTTGGAGAAAGCATTCAATATTACACACTGGCAGTAGTGTTTGCAGGTACACTGATTCCGTTTGTGACTAAAGCGTGGAATAAAAGTGCATTTAACGTACTGTTTACGTGCTTTAAAATACTCGGTCTTTTAATTGGTGTCATGGTCGTGTTTAATATCGGTCCGGCATTCGTGCTCGATGAAAATATGGGGCCATTTCTATTCTACTCGCTGGCAATCAACTTGAGTTTACTAATACCGCACGGTGGTGCAGCGCTCGGACTTATTCTCGGGTACGGATTCCTCGTTTTTATCGGGGTGCTGCTGGAGCCGGTCATGAGAACGCTGTTTAAAACACCCGGTCGTTCGGCGATGGATGCAATGGCTTCACTCGTCGGAAGTTACTCGGTCGGGCTGCTCATTACGAACCGGACGTATAAAGAAGGATTATACAACCGGAAGGAAGGCCTGATTATAGCGACGGGTTTTTCCACCGTTTCGGTAACGATTATGGTAGTCGTCGCCCGCACACTCGAGCTGATGGATTACTGGGTACTGTTTTTTATCGTTATCCTGCTCGTTGCTTTTGGGGTGACGGCAATTACTAACTACCTGCCGCCGATACGAAATGAAAAGAATATTTATTTTAACGATAAAAATAACAACATCGAAGAAAGTTACGAAGGAAACATACTGCAGTATGCATGGTACAAAGCGAAGCAGCAGTCGCACAGTTCGCGCCCGCTCAGAGAGGATATCTGGATGAACTTCGTCGAAGCGATGAAAATGACCGCTTCAGTCGTACCGTCAGTACTGTCGATTGGCCTGATTGGGTTAATCGTCGCTGAGTACACAGATGTCATTACATGGGTGTCCTATGTATACTACCCGCTCCTGTATATGTTCCCGCTTGAAAATGTACCGCTGATTGCTGAAGCGGTGACGATATCGATAGTTGAAATGTTCCTGCCTTCCCTGCTCGTCGCAGAAGCGGATATTATGACCAGGTTTATCGTCGGAGTG
>JBQDHL010000037.1:0-14558 GCA_052093725.1 Jeotgalicoccus sp.
GTTTTGCCTTCCTGCAAATGTTCTTTCGAGCAGTCATCTCTCACATCATATTGAAGTTCGTTCAATGCATTGCTGAAGGACATTTCGTCTATCCAGTTCGTTAAATCAGCCTGATCATAACATACCGGAGCAACGATTTCTCCATTTGTATGATCAACAACAACCCGTGTCGTACCACTCGTTTTATCAACTAATGGAAGCAGAAGCACAGCAAGTACAATTGCCGTAATAATACCCCATACTATATTTTTTCTCATCTGATTTCCTCGCTCGCTTTTTATATCCTCTATAACTTAACATAAATATCCGCCTTGAATAATAGAACATATGTTCGTATAATGATTATTAAGAGTTAGGAAAGAAGGGATTTGTTATGAATTACCCTGGCCAGCCTTCTGAAAATTTAGATTCAAATATCCCTGAAGGACGCGGCATGGTTAAATGGGCTCCTTTCGCGACGATGCCTGAGCAGTTTGAAAATGTCGGAAATCTGATGGATAATCAGAAGAAAATTAAACGTCCCGAATTATCTGATGACCGGCTGGATGAGCTTGAACATACTTTGAAATGCGCTGCAGATGAGAAGCTTCCGGTGAGAGTAGCTTATTATTATGACGGCACCCGATTCAGCATTTCTCTCCATATAATAAAAATAGACCAATGGAGCATGATGCTCATTGGTCAAATATACGGTACCGAAGATTTTACCTTCGTGCCGTTTCTCGATATATTGGATATTTATATATTACCCGCCAGCTGACAGCTGATATTATTTTTCTAAGAATAATACCGGTTCTTTCTGGTGTTCTGTTGCTTTCACTAAATGGTATGCAAGAACTGTTGTAGTAATTGCACCAATTCCGCCTGGAACCGGTGTGATGAACGAGGCTTTATCTTTAACAGCTTCGTAGTTTACATCGCCGACCATTTTACCTTCGTCAGTAAAGTTAATACCAACATCGATAACAATTGCGCCTTCTTTAACGTGCGCTTCATCAATCAGATTAATTGCACCTGCTGCACTGACAATCACATCTGCATTTTTACATTTATCGACAAGGTTTTCAGTGTATAAGTTACATGTCGTAACCGTTGCTTCTCTGTTCATCATTAACAGTGATAATGGTTTACCGACAACTGCACTTGCACCGACAACTGTAACATCTTTACCTTTCAGGTCGATATCGTAGAAATCCAGCATGTTCATTACTGCTGCCGGTGTACATGGCTCCAGACGATCTGGATCGTTTGTCAGTACTTTACCGAGGTTCGAAGCTTTCATGCCGTCGATATCTTTAAATGAGTTCATAATTTCCGCGACGCGTTTCATCGGGATATGTTTTGGCAGCGGCTGAAGAAGCAGAATGCCGTGAATTGAATAATCTTCATTTATTTCTCTGAATTTAGTTAAAAATACTTTTGTCGAAACATCTTCCGGAAAATGAAATTGAGTTGTTTCCATGCCTAATTTTTCAAAGCGTTTTACCGCAGCATTTTCATAAGAAATTGAATCTGATAAGTCACCGATTCTCACGAACGCAACTTTCGGTTTAATACCGTGAGTTTCAGATACTTCCAAAGCATTTTTAATTTCTTCGGATAAGTGTGCGGCTACTTTTTTCCCGTCCATAACTACTGTCATTAAAAGCACTCTCCTTACTTTTTCTGGTTAATTACCCACCGACAATTATAACATAACTAAATCAAATATAAAAAAAAGCTATCATCCGGAGATGATAGCGATAAGAAATTATTTAGTTTCACGGTGTAGAGTGTGCTTGTTTAATCTAGGGCAGAATTTCATCATTTCGATACGCTCTGGATTATTTCTTTTGTTTTTCTTAGTGCTGTAGTTGCGGTCTCCGCATTCTGTGCAAGCTAATGTAACGATTGTTCTCATTTCTGTCGCCTCCTTCATTAAGTTAAATCGATATTAAATGATAATATACTCGAATCAACTGGCCAGTTGATCATCCACATGGTAGATGATTGGTATATATTTTTGTAAATCACCTTATCTATTTTACTAGCAGAACGGAAAAATTTCAAGTCTTTATTATTTCTTAAATATACAGTTGCACATTAGAGCATATTCCTATATAATTTTAAATCGTAATGATTACGATAAAGAGAGGATTATTTATGAAAAAACTGTTCCCCGTTTTACTTTTAATATTAATGATTGCCTCATGCAGTAATGAAGAAAACAGCACAGGCGACGGCGAATTAACTATATATACTACAGTCTTTCCATTAACGAGTTTCGTTGAACAGATAGCCGGTGATACAGTTAATGTAGAATCAATTTATCCCCCAGGCGTTGATATGCACTCTTATGAACCAACACAAAAAGATATGATGTCTTACTCAGACGGCGATTTATTTATGACTACATCGAATGAACTCGATCCGGTCGCAGCAAGTATTGCCAAAACGATAAATGACGATACTGAAGTCGTTGAAACAGCAGCTGATATTGATACCAGTGCTTTTCTCGACAATCAGCATGATCACGAACATGACCATGGTGAAGACGAAGATGCTCACGACCACAGCCACGGCAATATGGATCCTCACATCTGGCTCAGTCCGGATTTGGCTATCAAAATGGCAGAAACAGTTAAAAACTCACTGGCTGAACATAATCCTGAAGCGGCCGATATATATAACGAAAACTTTGAAATACTAAAAAATGATATTGGAGAAATAGATGAACGTCTTCTCGCCATTACAGAAAATCCGGTTAATACAGACATTTACATTACTCATGAATCAATCGGTTATTTAGCACATCAATATGGTTTTAATCAAATTGGCATCAGCGGACTCTCTAACCAGGAACCGTCACAGCAGGAACTGACTAATATTATTGAGAATATTGACGCACAAAATATTCCTTACATTCTTTATGAGCCGAACGTTACATCATCTGTAACAGATGTCATCCGCAGCGAAACAAATACTGAACCACTCTACTTCAACAATCTGGAGTCGCTGACACAGGATGATCCTGAAGATTCGACATATCAGTCAATGATGAAAAAAAATATTGAAACGCTGGATAAAGCACTCAACAGTAAATAAAAAATCTCCTGAGAATATATTCTCAGGAGATTTTTTATTTACTCTTTACCACGATATAAATCGTGTTTAATATTTTCTGTAAATTCGCGGATTTCATCAACGTCTTTTTTAAGTATAAATGCCAGTACGACTGCTGCTACAGCAGTTAATGCAAATAAAACTACGAACGTTTTAAATAATAATCCTAATATTCCTTTAATAAGATCCACAGCGATTCCCCCTTAATTAACCTTCCCTACTCTATTCCCACTTTTTTGTTTTATAATCTCAATTGCAGGAATATCTGCAGGAGCCCAGTCTAATTTTTCAATTTCTACTGGATTTACCCACTTCATCTGAACATGTTCAAGCAGCTGAATTTCACCAGAAATTATTTTAGCATAGTATGTCGTCAGTTCAACAATACCAAAATCGTATTCGTATACTGTCGTTGTAATTTTTTCACAGATACTGATATCGAGTGTCATTTCTTCCACCAGTTCACGTTTTAGTGCCTCTACAGGTGTTTCCCCGTCTTCTATTTTCCCGCCGGGAAATTCCCATTTCAAAGCTAAATTTTTACCTTCGGGCCGTTGTGCACACAGTATATTATTATTATCGTCTTCTATTACTGCACCAACGACACGTATTGTTTTCTTCGCCATAATTAAAACCTCCGCCTGTTTACTTTGTTTCCAGCATCCCGATAATTTCATCTTCAGATAATTGCGCCAGGTTATTTTTATAGTTTCCAGCAGCCATCGTCCGGCGTGCGATTTCCGGAATATATTTACGATCGATACCAAGTTCTTCAAACGTCATGCGGAGACCAAGACGTTTCTTCAAGCTATTTAGTTCTTTAGACAACTCTTCAGTGTTTTCAAAACCGAGCTGGACGCTGACCTTGTCGAGTCTCGGATCAACTTTCGCGTTGTGAAGAATCCACTGATCCAAACTGAAAGCACATGCCTCAGCGTGAGGTATATCAAACTCCGAAGTTAAATAGTAACTCATCGCGTGAGAACCGCTCGTTGCAGTCTGGCTGAAGCCGATACCTGCAGTCGTGCTCGCAAGTGCCATATTAGAACGTGCTTCAGCGTTTGTTCCTTCGTTATAAGCAGTCTCCAGATTATCAAATGCAAGCTGCAGCGCTGTCAGTGCCAGTCCATCAGAAATCGGATTATTATTTACCGAACCGATTGAATCGAGCGCATGGCAAATAACATCGATACCTGAAATTGCTGTCACAGCCGGCGGACATGTATATGTAAGCTCAGGATCTACAAGTGCAATTTTAGGATAAAGAACCTTACCGTTAATCGACGTTTTAATTCCTTTTTCCTTATCGCTGATGACGCTGAAAGGTGTCACTTCAGAAGCTGATCCGCTCGTGGTAGGCAGTGCGATAACCGGTAGTGCTTCAGTAATATTTGCATCCTGAATAATTGTTCTCGCATCGACGTTTTTTACGACTGCTGCAGCTGCAGCTTTTGCCGCATCCATCGTTGAACCGCCCCCGACTGCAATCAGTGCATCAGCATTATGTTCAGCTGCAGCATTGATAATGTCATCGACATTGCCGACAGTTGGGTTTTCTTCAATATTTGATACGACTGCTTTGATTTGACCAGGCAGCAGCGATTTCAGTAATTCGGCAATACCATTTTCCACCTGTGAGTTTGATGCAATGACAACGTACGACTGATAACCGTACTCTTCCAAAACTGAATCGATTGTCTGCAGAACACCAGCACCGAAATGCACTGCTGCAGTGTTATTAAAAGTAAACATATTATTTCCCCCTTGGTTTATCTTTTACATTGTAATCATATCGTTTGAAACGCACCGTCAGCGGCTGGAATAAAAGTAAGTACAACATAAACAAAATAAAACTGATTAAAAGTGACGGTACTATCGGCCAGCTCATAATCGGTATTAATATAAAGATAAACAGCGCCACACTGAGTATCGCGATGTAATCATATATTATTGATAACGTAGAAGGCTCGAGATATTCTTTGCACTCCGGACATTTAATGCGCGTCCGCGGTTTAAGTGCATAGCCGAGCACTTTCTCCTTGTATGTCCATTTATGTTTACAATAAGGACACTCTCCCATGACATCACCTTGCTTTTCATTTTTTCTTAGCATAATTATAACAAAAAAGAAGAGCGTATTCGCTCTTCCTACTCGTCATCTTCAAATTCATAGTAATCTTTCAGAATATCTTTAATGCTGTCTTCTTCTTTCGACTGTACGAGTTTAATATTAGTCGTTACATGGTCACAGCCTTCATTTGATAAATGAGCGTTTATCTTTTTAACTAAGTTAAAAAGTTCGTCTATGCTGCCCTCAACTGTCGTTTCCTGCGGTCCGACAAAATGTGTTAAGCCGCTGTTTTCAATTAGTTGTATTGCACCTGTCGTGTGCGAATATAATTTAGCATCACCCGGGTGATATGGTAAAACCTGGATACTCATTAAATAGTTCATTTAAATCTCCCCTCAAAATCTTTTCTGTTACCATTATGATACTATAAATTAAAGAAAACAAACATTTAGAGGTGATAGCAATGTTTAAAGTCAGTAAAGGATTAAATATCATATTAATCGTCATTGCACTTGGTGCAATTTATTATTTCTCACAGGATTTTCTGAGTCCTGCATGGAACATCCCGTTAATCATCCTGCTCCTGATACTCGGTGTGGCGTCGATTATATCAATTATTAAAAAAGAGGAACCTGAAAATTATTAATCCAGATATGGAACAAAATCGACCTGGTCGCTGTACGACGTCATGTGTTCTTCGACATCACCGTACACATCATCCATTTCCATATCTGCTAACGGATGAAGATAAAAGTCTTCATACTCATTGCTGTCGACATAGGTCGGCATAAAGCGCACCGCTCCGATATCAGTTTCCCCGCCGGACTGTTCAACACTCACTTCTAAAATACCGCCGAGACGTGTATTTAACGACTGCTGCGCACTGAAGAAGTTCGACATTGAATAGGCAATAACCGCTTCAGTTCCATCTTCTCTTTCGTAATGTTCAATCGGCTGCAGTGTGTGCGGATGAGAGCCTACAATGATGTCTGCGCCCGCGTCCGCCATCGTGCGGTATTCAGGTACATGCTCTTCACGCGGGAAGTCATCGTACTCCACACCTTGATGGTAGCTGACAATCAGCACATCCACTTTCTCTCTCAATGCTTCAATATCCGATAGTATTCTCGGCATATCAATAATGTTCACAAGATATTCCTGTCCCTCAGGTACAGGAATACCGTTCGTTCCGTATGTATATGCCAAAAAGCCGACATCTATACCGTTAACAGTAAATATTCTATCGCGGTCCATGTCTTCCTGACTGGTGTTTGCTCCGACGTAATCAATTCCCCGGTCTGTCAGATTCTCAGCTGTCGCAAGCACTCCGTCAGTACTGCGGTCAAGCGTATGGTTATTCGCAAAGTTGACAATATCTGCGCCGAAATAACTTAACAGATCCGCTACTTCTTCCGGCGCGTTAAACGTCGGATAGCCACTTAATCCGAGTTCTTCCCCACCAATCGGTGTTTCCTGGTTCATAAATACGAGGTCCTGCTGCTGCAGGTACGGCGCAACATTCTCAACACGTGATTTAAAATCATAGCTATCCCCGGTCTGAACATCTTCATATAAGTAATCGTGGATCAGAATATCTCCAGTAGCAGCAAAAGTAAATGAGCTGTCCAAATACTGACTCAGATTATCGAAGAACAGCTCTTTATCAATATGGTTAAATTCTTTCTTATGCACTTCCAGCGGTTCGTCGTCAGAACCTGAGAAAATATTTAAAAATAATAGTACCGACAAAATTATTTTCATATTATTCACCTCGTAAAGTATCTCCCTGTTTTGGTTCAAAATTTAATTCTGCAAATCTAATCCGAATTGACAGCCCTTTTTCAGGTATCGGCGCATCCATCACATGAAAATGCAGATGCGGAGTATCGCTTGCTCCGCTGTTTCCGCACTCTGCGATAATATCACCGGGACGCACTTCGCTGCCTTCTGACACTAATATCGAACCTTCTTTTAAATGGGCAAGAAGGGAATACTCAGCTTCTCCGTGCTTAATTACAATCGCATTACCCTCCGGCTGTTCCATATTCATCGAGAACGGTGCGTTATCAGCAATGCCGTCATATACTTTAATAACTGTCCCCGCACCTGGTGCCGTGACAGTTTCACCGTAACTGTAATGATCGCTTAAGCGCTCCCCACTGCCATCGTATGACCTGCCGTTTTTTTTAACGATAAAATCATAAGCATAGCGCTGGGATTCGTGCGGATAATGATAATTCCAAAAGTTATTGCTGCCGCCCCATAGTACAAACCATTCAGTTCTAAAAGGCAGTACGTAGTCTTTTTCGGTATAAATGTGATCCGTATTAAATTTTTCCAACATGCCGAACTGCAGCCCGACGATATCCCGTTCGTTTGAAAATGCAGCCGTTATCATGCGCATTGTTTGATCATCCACGTAACTGTAGCGCTTTATGCCCGGTTCCAGCTGATTGTGTTTAAACAGTTTAAAATCCTCTGTACCTTCATGAAAAGCCGTCGCTTCTTTTTTAAACTGGTTTAAAGGCATCACGTTCTGATAGCCTTTTAAAGTTTGAAAGTATATCTTTTCAAATTTTTCCTGATTAAAATAAAATCCAAATTCCTCCGGATAAATTGCTGACATTTCATTCACCTGCTTCATTTATTTTATCGATAATATATTCCGTCTGATTTTTTATTGATATTAAATCATTTGTAATATAATCAGCGCTGTTTAATAAAATGACGTTCTCTACCGGTATACCGAGTGCCCCCGAAAAGTCATCCCGAATATTATCATCGTCCGGATTCTTAACATTGACAAACATGTAATCCGCTTCAAATGCCCCAAAATCTTCAGGTTGTTTTAAATCAAATAAACTATCCTGAACATCAGTTTTAGCTGCTTCGTCCATTTGAAAACCGAGTACATCGTAAACTGCTTCAGTACCGTAGCTCATATATTCATTATACAGCAGATAGCCGTCTTCATTCTCTACAGCAACGAGCGCTTTCTTCTCGTCAACTTGTTCAGTGAGGCCGCGTTTCAGGACTGTTGTCTCAGCTTCCCACTCATCACCGATTTTGTTCGCTTCATCCTCTTTATTTAATATGACGCCTAAATAATACAGCTGCGTTAAATAAACACGCGGGCTGAAGGGACTCATAATACCCGAAGAATAAGTAATTCTAATCGACGGTGCTATTTCCTGGTATTCTTCAAAATGCTCATCCGGAGAATATGTAACGATTAAATCCGGGTCTATTTCTTTAAGCGATTCAAGATCTCCCGGCTCAAGATACGTCACTTCTGCACCGTAGGCATCTTCAATTGTACTGTTATTTTTCAAACCCTCGTTGATACCGCTTACATTATATCCTAATAAAGATGCGTTTCCCGGGTCAATCGAGCGGAACAACACAATATTTTGTGGAGTTACGGGAATATCAATCTCATTTGTATCTTCTGTCGTAATTCTTCTTACTTCTCCGTCTTCTGATACATCAATTTCTCTAAAGCTCGAACATCCTGTCAGTATCAGTACTGCTGTCAGCAGCATCATAAATTTTAGTTTCATCTCGTCACCTTCACTATTGATACCGTCATTATACACATAAAAAAAGCCGGGGGATACCCGGCTTTTTGTTTAAGCAAATGCTTCTTTATTTACAGCCTGTTCTGTATGCTGCGCTTTGTATTTATAATAAAATTCCAGAAATTTATCAAGTTTCCCTTCGGAAATACTCTTGACGCTGATGAGTAGTTTATCACCCTGCCACATATGAAGAATATGCCCGACCATCAGCAGTTCTTCCACTGTTACTCTCGTAATTTTATCAAAGCTGATTTCTTCTACACAGACTAAGTCATGATCTTCAAGATTCAAAAACATTCTGTGTGTCGTCGCAACTAATGATCCGTGGTATGTACTTTTCTCCCCATCAAAATACTCCACTGACCCTACTAACGCCGGTCCGACTACTTCTTTTGGTAATAAATTAACGCCCTCTATGTGTTTTAATTTATTATACATAGACAACATCCCCTTTTTGTATGTTATATATCTAACTACCACCGAAGAGAACATAGTAAACATCTTTAAATTTTAAAAATATAACGCCGAGTATCACTCCGATGATTCCGCCGATGGAATTTAGAATAATATCATCGATACTCGTAATTCTGCCGATTGGCATAAGATACTGTGTCGTTTCGATAAAAACTGACAGCAGCAGACATAAAATTGTCGTGAACAGTTCTTTCCTAATAATAATATAGAGGAAGAACGCTGCCGGAATAAACAGAACGATATTCATCAGCACACTGTTAATCAGTGCTTCTGTCGTCGCGAAGTACCACATCTCTTTAATGCTCGCAAAAGGTGTCATCTCGACAATATCACTGTCATTTGAAGTCGGCATCAGTGTCACGAGAAAGATACCGACCAGACTCATCGTCAAACCGATGACCGATAAATATTTAATCTTTTTAGAAATTGAATCCAGCTGATATCCGTGTTTTATATTGATCATCAGCGTCACGACTGTAATCAGCATAAAAACTACCACAAATATCGGAATCACCGGCTGAAATGCTTCAAATAAAATACCCATATAATATATTTCCTCTAATCTTCTCCAAATTGCTGTACTGTAAATGCTCTGTACATTTCATGAGATGCCATTAACTCTTCATGCGTGCCCTCACCTGTCAGGCATCCGCTGTCGATAAAGTATATCTTATCTGAATTAACAATTGTCGACAAACGATGTGCGATAACGAGTACCGTTCTGCCGGCCATCAGTTCATTCAGTGCTTCTCCGACATATTTTTCCGATTGTGAGTCAAGACTTGCTGTTGCTTCGTCCAGCATTAAAATTTTGGGGTTGCGTAAAAATGCACGGGCAATACCGATACGCTGACGCTGTCCGCCGGACAATTTCACACCGCGTTCGCCGACTTCCGTCTCCAGTCCTTCGGTCAAGTCGTTAATGAACTCGCTCGTATAAGACTGTTTCACAGCACGTTCTATATCTTCTTCATTATATTGATCGTTCTGAAGACCATAAGTAATGTTTTCTCTGATTGTTCCGGACACGATTGCACTTTCCTGTGCAACATAACCGATACCGCTGCGATAGTTTCCGAGCGGAATATCTTCAATATTAATATCGTCGACTGTAATGTCACCGCTCCATACGGAATAATAACGTTCAATCAATGAAAATATTGTGGACTTACCACTGCCGCTCGGACCGACAAATGCGATTTTTTGATTATTTTTCGCGGTAAACGAAAGATTTTCAAGAACTGGAGTATTGTCATATCCGAAAGACACATTATTAAACTGAAGTGTCTTATATAGTAACTCCGCACTTTCCATACTGCCGGATTTTTCATCATCCATATCCAGTATGCCGATAATTCTCCCCGTTGCACCGAGAGCTTTATTATACTCTGTAAAGAACATCGCAAACATAGTCATCGGCATAATAATCTGGAATAAATATAATAAAAAGGCAACAAGTGTACCGATGGTCATCGTGCCGTCAGCTACTCTGAGGCCGCCGTAGCCGATAACGAGTATAATCACAAACATCATAATCGTATACATAATCGGTGACAGCAATGCGTTAATGACCGCTTCTTTCATACCGTATTTATACAGCTGATTAATACCTCGGTTGCCTTTTTTCTGTTCGTAGCTTTCTGCATTAAATGATTTCATTAAGCGGATCTCACTCAATGTTTCCTGAATAGACCCTGTAAATACTGCTGTTTCATCCTGCAGCTTCTTCGATATCTTCTGCATGCGGCTGCCGAGCGGCATAATAACCGCAATAGAAATCGGTAATGAAACAAACATGATTAATGTCAGTTTCCAGTCGAGGAAAAATAATATAACTACCGATCCAGCGACGCTTAAAACCCCACTGATTAACTGTGGAAAATGACTCGTAATCAGATTCTGGATAATGCTCGTATCGTTAACGACGCGGCTGACTGACTCTCCGCTTTTAGTTTTATCGAAATAGCTTACCGGAAGTTTAAGAAACTTCTCCCAAACCATTTCACGTAAACTCCGGACTACCGTCTGCCCTATTTTAGCGAGCATGTAATACGATATGCCGTCGATGACTGCACTGCCTAAAAATACACCGATAATTAAAACAACAAGCGGCGCTGTAATTAAGTCCGTATTGAAGCCATCGATAAATTTCTGCGTCAGGAGCGGAACGATTAGCGAACCAATCGTACCTATCAGCGTCAAGAGGACGCCTGTATAAAACAATCCTTTTTTAACATTGGTGCTTTTAATTAAATTTAAAAACTTTTTGAACGATGCTTTTTCTTCATTATTATTCAAAATTCCGCCCCTCTCATAAACCCACCTTACATTATAACGATTTTTATGTATTTAAGCATTATGGTAAACTTGATTTAACAAAATTAAGGGGGAGTATTATGGCTCTGGAAATTACGAATATTACTAAAGTATTCGGAGAACAAACAGCTGTGAATTCAATTAACATCAATGTGCCGGCAGGAAGCATGTACGGTTTTCTCGGTGGCAACGGTGCCGGAAAGACGACAACGTTCCGTATGATTTTAAAACTGCTCACACCGACGTCGGGTTCTATTTTATATAACGGCGAGACTATCGGTTATCATATGACAGATAAAATCGGTTATTTACCGGAAGAACGCGGATTACACCCTAAATTAAAAGTATCAGAACAGGTGCTTTATTTAGCCGAGCTAAAAGGAATGTCAAAAAAAGAAGCCAATAAAGCACTGGATTACTGGCTTGAACGTTTTAAAGTAACCGAAAATAAATTTAAAAAAATTGAAAAACTGTCTAAAGGAAACCAGCAAAAAATCCAGCTGATTGCTTCTATAATACATAACCCTGAACTGATTATTCTGGATGAGCCGTTCAGCGGACTCGATCCCATTAATGTTGAAATGCTGAAAGATGCAGTAAAAGAACTAAATGCACAAGGCTCTACTATTATTTTCAGTACCCATCGCATGGAACACGTTGAAGAATTGTGCGAGGAATTATGCATACTCGACCGCGGCAAACAGATTATCAGCGGTAATATCGATCAGATTAAACAAGACTTCGGGCAGAAAGAAGTTATTATTGAAGGCGAACATGATATTTCATTCGTTAAGGACATGCCGGGTGTACTCGAAATGAAACAGATAAGAAATAAATCAGTCATTAAAATTGCTGAGGAAAAATATGCGGAAGATATTTATAACCGTATTATCGACATAGGCTATTTTAAGCGGTTCCAGGTTAATGAGCCATCATTAAATGATATCTTTATTGCGAAAGTAGGTCGTGACTATGAATAAATTTATAACGACATTTAACCTCACTTTCCTCTCGAAATTAAAAGCCAAATCGTTTTTAATTACGACACTGATTATTATTGCAGGGATGTTTATCGCGTTTAACCTCGATAAAATTATCGGTCTGTTTGATTCTGATGATGACGCGTTGATGCTCCAAGTTGATGCAGATGAATCTTTCCTGTCAGTCTTCGAACCGACACTCGAGTCTTATGACGAAACGATTGAAATCGTCGAAGAAGATGGCAATGCAACGCTTGAAGTTGTGAATAACGATCCACTCGAAGCTGAAATGCGTATGGATGAGGAAATTTCAACTTCCCAGGAACAAAACATACAGCTTGCCTTAAATGAGACGAACCGTGCATACGTGCTGCAGACGCTCGAACTTAGTCAAGAAGAAATTGAACAGATGTACGAAGAAGTACCGGTCCAATTTCTAGTCGCTGCCGGCGATGACTCAGGTGAATTTGAAGCAGCCGGTGCCGATGATACTAACGTATTAAATATGATTATCTTCTATTTTTCGGTAATTCTGATGTTTATTATCATTCTGAATTACGCAAGTCAGATTGCCACTGAAATTGCGAATGAGAAATCTTCGCGTGTTATAGAAATGATTGTATCGAGCATTCGTCCGACTCATCATTTAATGGCAAAAGTGTTCGCCATGATTTCTGTCAGTGTTCTACAAGTCGGATTAATTACTATAGGCGGACTTGTCGCATTTTATTTTTCTGATACGACTGCCCTCCTCGATCAATTCGGTCTTGAGGCAAATGATCAGACATTAAAAATTGTCATTTACTGCATTATCTATGTCATTCTCGGTTTAATTCTCTATCTGTCCATCGCAGCGATGCTCGGTTCATTTATTAACCGGATGGAAGATTTGCAGCAGGGACTTATGCCGGTAACATTCCTCAGCATGATTGGGTACTTTATCGCGCTCGGCGGAATGTCATTTGCAGATAACATTGCAGTAACGATTACAAGCTACTTCCCATTCTTTACACCGTTCGTTATGCCGCTACGTCTGCTCGTTAATGACACAGGCCATACACCGATGCTGATAGGTATCGCGATTATGGTTGCCACAATTATTATTACTCTGCTTCTCGCAGGTTTTGTCTATAAAAGAAGTGTGCTGTCGACAGAGAGCGGCATCATAAAAAATATTAAAAAAATAAGAAAATAAGCTGTATATACTTATCCCCTTCATCTTAAAAATGAAGGGGATTTTTTTATTTTATAATGTATTATTGTGCAGTATATTATCTAAAAATAAATTTCTTTTAATTTTTAAAATATACTCTTTTTTTTCATTAAAAAAAGATTTGAAATAGCCATTGACAAAGCTCTTTAATGTTGTATCATGATGTAGACGAAAAACAAAGGAGTCATGAATATGCAAGTTGAATTAACACGATTTAGGGTGAAAAAAGGTAAAGAAGAATTGGTCGACCAATGGATGGCATTTTTAAATGAACACATGAACGATGCTCTTCTTACACTTGACGGTGAAAAAATGTTCGTAGAAACAATTATGCGAGATACTATGGGCAGTCACGACTATCTTTACTGGTATTCTATTCAGGCAGATGACGGTGACTCCAACTCGGAAACAGAAAAATGCATCGATACAAAACATCTCGATTATTTCAGTAAATGTATCGATATAACGTATCGTCCAAAAAATCTAAAAACAGAAGTTGTCATGATTCCACAGCGAATCAAAAAGCAGATTGAAGCAGCGGCCGCAGAAGTTTAAAATATATATACAGCATAAAACGTAGAAAAACGGCACTGAAATCTAACTTTAGAATTCAGTGCCGTTTCTTTATTATTTTTCTTTCTCTTCTTCCCTCATCGACTTCACGCTTTGCAGGATATAATATCCTGCAAAAAGTGCTGCGATGACCTGCAGAAACCAGTTCACTTCCATCATCGTATTCGCGATAATTAAAAATATTACCAGCATCGCAGTTGTATATATTATTTTCTGTTTATATTCATTCATAAAAAATACTCCTAACACAT
>JBQDHL010000038.1:0-7984 GCA_052093725.1 Jeotgalicoccus sp.
AGTTGATGCCAAAGAATCAGAGCTGGAAGAACTTGAGAAAGAATTCGAAGAAAACCAGCAGCCTGATGAAGCAGCAGAAGAAGAGGAAACAGAGACAGAAAACGAAGAGTAAAGGAGTTTTAATGATGCATGAAGAGAAGTTTTATTTAATCGAAGGTAAAAAGATGAAGCTTATGGAACTGGCTAAAGAAATCGAGTCAGCTGCCGGCGGTGAACTTGAAGATGTCCACGGTTCAATCAATCGTGTTGTCGTAAAAAAACCTGCTCCTGAACAGGGCTTTGAAGCTTTTACTATAACGTTTAAAATGAAACATACAGTCGATTTAATCGATGCGATTGTGACCACTGATAACAAGAAGAAAAATCTTGAAGATTACGATTTCGAAAACAATGAATTTACCGTGCGTTTAATCAGTTATATTCGCCGTGATGTGCCAATTAAAAATGAATCAGAACTTTAATAGATAGGTCTGAATTAAAATGAAGTATATTAAGACAAAACGTCTGATTTTACGCGACTGGCAGGAAAGCGATTTAAAAACTTTTATTAGGATGAATCAGGATCCGGATGTTAGACGCTATTTCCCATCTCTCCAGACATCTGAAGAATCTGTTGATTATGCACGCATAGCACAAAAGTGTATCGTCGACAGAGGCTTTGGTCTGTTTGCTGTGGAACGGAAAGATACGAATGAATTTATCGGTTTTACGGGCATTCACGTGCTTGAAGCTGATGACAGTCTGGACTTTGATTTCCTGCCCTGTATTGAAATAGGCTGGCGGCTTCAGAAGAAACACTGGAACCAGGGATTTGCGACAGAAGCCGCCCGCGGAGTATTAAAATTCGTAGAACGTCAGACTGACATCAAAGAAGTATATGCTATTACAGCGGTACGGAATATTCCATCGATTAATATTATGGAAAAAATCGGTATGGAGCCGGTAAAAACGTTTGACCATCCTGATATTATGGACGGACATTCATTAAAACGGCATGTATTATTTAAAAAATCCACACAAAAAGAGCGCAGATTCAAATTGTAATTTTGAATCCGCACTCTTTTTATTTTGTCATTTTATTTTAAATCTTCGTAAGTTCTCACTTTAACCGGAACGTATGATTCAAACCCTTCGAGAATATCATTCAGATTATCGCTGATGAACAGCATATCCAGATAACGTTCTTCTAAAAAGCCTTCTTCAATCGATTTATCGATGACCATCTTTAAAGTATCGAAATAACCGACGACATTTAATATACCAATCGGTTTTTCATGCAGACCGAGCTGGCCCCAAGTGAAGACTTCAAAGAATTCTTCAAGCGTGCCGGCACCGCCGGGCATCATAATAATCGCATCGCCTTCGGCTTCAAGTTCAAGCTTCCGCTGGTGCATCGATTGCACGATACGCATATCTTGTACCCCTGGATGTGCAACTTCACGGTCGATAAGGAACTGGGGAATAACGCCGGTAACTTCGCCGTTTTCAGCTAAAGCACCGTCAGCGACTGCGCCCATCAGGCCTGTCGCGCCGCCGCCGTAAACGACAGTTATGTTCTTTTTCGCAGCATCCTGACCGAGCTTATATGCAGCTTTTTCATAGTTCTCGTTTTTTCCGGTTTTTGCACCGCAAAATACAGTAATTTTTTTAACGTTCATAAAGTATGCTCCTATGATGTCAAACTTATTTATTAAACATTAACTCTTCGTATGCTTTAATAGATTTGTCTTTAACATATGCACTGCCATCTGTTACAGCACGTTGCTTTTTATTTGAATGCTCAAGGTTCATGCGGCGGTGTCTGTTAAATAAACTGTTGCTGTTTCTTAGCTCTTCTTTTTCTTTTTTCTTTTCTGCAACGTGCTTATCACGTGCAGCACTGCGTGGATCTAAAATGTTCTTGTGCTGCTCACGAAGTGGTAAAGTCTCATCGGGCTGCTCATTCGAGTCTCTCGTAAATTCAGTATCCTTGAGTACTTTTTCTTCATTAATTTCCTGGATGTTTGTCATTTTCTCACTGCTTTCAATAATTTGGATTGCGTTACCTGTATATGGTACCAGTTCGTTCTGAACTTTGTCATCCTGGAAGCTATTTTCCGCTTCTTCTGCATCTTCTTCAATATCATCAAACATGTACATTTCACCGTAATCAGGTTCCTGGTTATCCGGTTCCGTTAATTTATCAGTGTTAATGTCCGGTGTCGGTTCATTTGAAGCTATTAGTTCATCGGAAACCGTCATGCCTGCAGCGATATCTTCTGCAGGTTTTTCATTGTGCGACTTAAAGATTTTCGGCACGAAAGAACGGCCTTTATCGTTATTTTCTGTATGGCGATTTTCTCTATGCGCTTCTTTATCTTTTTCAAAACGTTTTTCCAGAGACTCTTCCTGATTGAGGCTCTTCTGATAACTTTTAACTTCTTTGTTGTAGCTGCGTTCCTCGAGCGTATTGCTCATTTTTGTACCGATAGTCTGAGCAGTATTTTTCGTCGATTCATACGCACTTGAAGCAACATCTCTACTGCTGTCTTTCACACGTGTATAAACTGAGTTAGAAACTGACCCGAGCTTTTGCACATCGGGATGCTGTGTGATCTTTTTACGTTCATTAATTAAGGGAACTGCAATCAATGGTATAATTGTAGCTAACATTTTTAATTTTTTATTCACTGAGACTGACCTCCATATAAATGCTGTTTAGATTAATTATACAATACCCTCGACAATAAAGAATTAAACGGTATCAAGGTTTAAATAATTTCAAATAATGGTATGAATATAAAGAATAGACGAGGAGGATTCAACATGTCAAATATAAATGAAACGATGAAATTAAAAGATATTTTATTTAAAGTGCCGGCAGCAGCTGGTATATTCAGAGAAATCGACGTTGATTTTGTGAATCACGGAGAGATGACTTTAAAAGAAGCAGATGAAGAAGGCAATTTTAATCTTGAAAACATTATTTATGAAGTGAATGAATTGGCGAAAGAACGTATCGAGGGTATCGACGTATCGTATATGGATCAGACGAGCATTATTAAATATATCGAACGTAAATATTACGAAGACCTGCTGGATGAACTTCCTGTATTAAATGATTACGTTGAAAAACTTGGCAAGAAATATAAGAAAGCAGATGTGGAATACGATAAAGTAGCCGAACTCTTCTATAATATTTACCGGGAAATGACGGTCCATATTGAAACGGAACAATCAGATGTTTATCCACTTCTGCTCACTTACTACGAAGAAGACAGCGATGTTGCGTATGAAGCATTGAAACCGCACATTACACGATTATTCGATGAACACAAAAATATCGTCAACTGGTTCAAGCAAATCCGTTCGCTGACAAACGGTTATACACCGGTCGACATCAACGAACCATTAAACGTCTTTGTAATGAAGAAACTGGAAGAAAACGAAGATAATATAATGACACTCCTGCATCTGGAGAACAATCTGCTATTCACACCGTTCAGATAGTATCTAGTAAACCCGCTCATATGAGCGGGTTTTTGTTGTTTACAGGATGAATTCAACGAGTGCCGGGTCGCTGTGGGTTTGACAATGACCCGATAGAGGAGCTGTCGGGTCGCTGTGGATTTGACAATGATCCGCTCGCCGTCTCAACCGTCAGCCACAACATAAAAAGCCGGACGCATCTCGTGCGTCCGGCCTACAATTAATAGTTATTCCTGTGTTTTCGGCAGCTCAACTGTAAATGTTGTGCCGATGCCTTCTTTACTGTTCACGTATATTCTCCCGTCGTGGGATTCGACTAAGTGCTTAACAATCGCAAGACCGAGGCCCGTGCCGCCTGAGTGGCGGCTGCGTGCTTTGTCGACCCGGTAGAATCGTTCGAATAGCCTGTCGAGTGCTTCTTCAGGTATGCCCATTCCGGTATCTTTCACGCTCAGTACAATTTTCGATGAGCGTTCTTCGACATCGATATAAATATCACCGTTATCCGATGTATAGTTGACGGCGTTTGCAACCAGGTTCAGCACGATCTGTCCGAGCCTGTCTATATCCGCTTCAACGTACACCGGTTTTTCATCGTCCGGCAGATGCAGCGTAAGATTTTTATCACGTGCAAATTTAGAAATCGTCTGCGTGGAGTTTTCAATAATCTCATTCACATTGACTGCAGTTATTTTCAGTGGCATTGCCTGTTTTTCGATTTTTGACAATTCTAGCAGGTCCGTAATCAGACGGTTTAAGCGTTCGCTCTCATCGTAAATAATCTGCATGAATTGATTCGCCGTCGCTTCGTCCGGCACATCCCCGCTCAAGAGTGTCTCAGCAAAGCCTTTCACCGAAGTAATCGGTGTTTTCAGCTCGTGCGAGACGTTCGCAACGAATTCACTGCGCATTTTCTCGAGTCTTCTTATATCGGTAATATCATGCAGCACGATAATCGCCCCGCGCTGATGCCAGTTCTGACTGTAGTACGGCGCAATATGCACGTCCAGAATGCGTTCCTCCGGGAAGTATATATGCGCTTCGTCATGCCGCTTCACATTATCTTCAATAACGGTTTTGATTAAATGATCGATACCCAGCGGGCCGAATACGTAAGTGTATTCTCTGCCTTCAATTTTCGAGGTGTGTTTCGATAAAAAGCGTTCTGTCGCATGATTCGTGAGGTCAATCTTGCCTTTATCATCAATCAGCACAACACCGCTCACGAGGTTGGACAGAATACTGTTTAACTGCTTTTCGCTTTCTTCTATTTCATTCACATGCGCCTGCAGGCTTGCAGCGAGCGCATTAACGGATGTATTTAAATCACCGATTTCACCTGAGTAGTCTGCGTTAATACGCGCACTGTAGTCTTTATTCTGAAGCCTCTTCGTGACGTTAATTACTCTGTTGATCGGCTTCGTAATATTGTAGCTTAACAATCCTGCCGATATTACAGAAACGAGCAGGATAATGAATAGAATCGCGCTCAATGTCGTCCAAATAGCGCTGATTGCTTTTTCAATCGACTGAGTCGATACAGAAGTTCTCACCGCACCGATAAGTTCACCGTCAACTTCGACGGGAATCGCCACGTACATCATCGACATATCCTTCGTATCACTTAAGCGTGTCGACTCACCGACCTCCTGATTTTTCACGAGTACCGCATCAATTTCCGGCCGGTCAATATGATTATCCATCGATTCAATATCACTTTCAGAATCGGCGATGACCGTACCGTCTCTCGCGACAATCGTATAACGGAGCGTAATTTCTTCATTGAAATAACTCGTCCATTCATCGAGCGTCTCACGGTCTTTATCAAGCCCGCCGAGCGTAATGACTTCAGAAATCAGCTGTGCATTTTCAACCAGATGTTCTTTTGTCATGTCTGTATATGTATTTTGAATGATTGAGCTGATAAAAAACCAGAGCACCAGTATAAATGTTATCGATAATATTAAATACGATCCTGTGATTTTTAGCCACAGTCTCTGCATTTAATCCTGTCCTTCCATCTTATAACCGAAGCCGCGAATAGTGCGTATATAAACCGGCTGTTTCGTGTCCACTTCGATTTTTTCACGCAGGTGACTGATGTGTACGTCAACGATGCGCGTATCTCCGTCGTAATGGAAATCCCATACGCCGTTTAACAGTTGGTCACGGCTGAGTACTTTACCGCGGTGATTCGCAAGGTATAAAAGAAGCTCGAATTCTTTCGGTGTTAAGACGAGCTGTTCGCCTTTAAACATCACCATATATTTATCCGGATGGATTTCAAGTTCACCGATTTTAATGACTTCATCTTTAACTTCAGCAGCAACGAGGTTCGTGCGGCGCAGTATTGCTTTTACGCGTGCAACCACTTCTCTTGGACTGAATGGTTTTGTCATATAGTCATCTGCACCGAGTTCAAGACCGAGTATTTTATCGAACTCATCGTCTTTTGCTGTAAGCATTAATATAGGCGTATTAATTTTTTCCTGTCTGAGTGTTTTACAGACATCCATGCCGTCCATGCCTGGTAGCATCAGATCGAGGACGATTAACGTCAGGTCTTCTGTTGTTGCGATATCAAGTGCATCATTGCCGTTCTCAGCAGTCAGTACTTCAAAACCGCTCTGTTCCAGGTTGAATTTCAGTAATGTTAAAATTGATGGCTCATCATCAACGACTAGCAGCTTTTTCATCTATATGCCCTCCGTAAAGTTCTTAATCTTATAACAACTATATTTTAGCACAATTCATACAATTTAAAGACGAACTTTACACCTTCTTAACAATAGGCGTGAATGCCCATTTATTGTAAATCAATAAAATGATTTCGTATGGTGTCTGTGATAAAATCAGAGGTGAATAATTTACTTAAATTTAATATATGAATGAGTGAAAAAAATGGATAACAGATATTCAAGACAGTTACTTTATTCAAATATAGGCGAGCGGGGACAGCAGCTTCTCGGTGAGAAAACGGCAGTCATTGTCGGACTCGGAGCGCTCGGGTCTTTATCTTCTGAAATGCTCGCGCGGGCAGGTGTTGGCAAACTGATTTTAATCGACCGCGATTATGTCGAGCTGACTAATCTGCAGCGCCAGACACTGTATAACGAAGAAGATGCGGCACTGAAGAAACCGAAAGCCGTTGCCGCATACGATAAACTATCGAAAATCAACAGCAGCATCAACATCGAAGTGCATGTGGCACATTGTGATGCGGGTTTAATTGAATCAGTCGCAAAAAAAGCGGACCTGCTGTTAGACGGCACGGATAATTTCGATACACGTATGCTGATAAACGATGCGGCATTTAAATATAATATTCCGTGGATCTACGCAGCGTGTGTCGAGGGTTCTTATTCAAGTGCAGCATTTGTCCCTGGTGAAACGCCGTGCTTCAGATGCTTAACGCCGGTACTGCCGGCGGCGACATTGACGTGCGATACTGCGGGCATAATTTCGCCGGCAGTTCATATGGCCGTCAGCAACCAGGTGACGACAGCAATTAAAATACTGACAGAACAATTCTCAGCACCTTACCATATGCATATCGGCAACGTCTGGGATATGGACTATATGAAGTTTGATATCGGTAATATGACGGAAAGTGCGTGTCCGACTTGCCAGACTAAAGAGTACCCTGAAATTAACAGAATCGAATCCAGTGCAATGAAGTTCTGCGGCCGGGATATGATTCAGGTCATCGACAGAAGACTCACTGAAGGTGTCGTAAAGAAGACACTTGAACAGGCAGATATTGCATATAAAACGACACCGTATTTTATCGAGTTTAATTACGGAGATACAAGAATTGTCAGTTTTTCAAACGGCAGAATGCTGATGCATAACGTCGAGCATTTAAATAAAGCACGGACAATCGTTAATCAACTATTTGGCTAGGAGCGGATTTTATAATGAGTATTGTGGACAGAATAGACAGAGATATTAAAGTGGCGGTGCTGACAGTCAGTGACACGCGTGACAAATCGACGGATAAGGGCGGCAAGCTCGTCATTGAATATATTGAAACGGTAAATGCTTTTGTACCGGCTGAACATTATGAAATCGTGAAAGACGATATCGACACGATTCAAAACGCAGTTAAAAAACACCTTGAAGCGGGTGTGGATGCGGTCATTACGACAGGCGGCACAGGCATCGCAAGACGCGACGTGACGATTGAAGCGGTCACACCGCTGTTCGATAAGGAAATAGAAGGCTTTGGCGAACTGTTCCGTATGCTGAGCTACACAGAAGACATCGGTTCACGCAGTCTGTTATCACGTGCAGCGGCAGGAACACATGACCATCAGCTGATTATTTCACTGCCGGGATCAAGCGGTGCAGTAAAACTCGGCATGGAGAAACTCGTAATGCCGGAACTTAATCACTTAGTATTTGAACTGAATAAAGAGAACTAGAGTGGGCGGGACTTTATGTGACGTTCCGTATACATGAGGACTTGTCATGCCGATGCACCGGATCTTCCGTATACATGAGGACCTGTCATGCC
>JBQDHL010000038.1:8084-14443 GCA_052093725.1 Jeotgalicoccus sp.
TGTCATGCCTATGCATCGGGTCTTTCGTATACATGAGGGCCTGTCATGCCTATGCACCGGGTCTTTCTTATACATGAGGGCCAGTCATGCCTATGCATCGGGTCTTTCGTATACATGAGCCCGCCAGCAACCCACCCAAACCAATCAAAAAAATCCGCCTGCTCATTCGAGCAGACGGATTCAATCATATTTAAGCCTTGTAGTCGCCGGATTTTCCGCCTGACTTTTCAAGGAGTTTTGTTTCTTTAATAATCATACCTTTGTCTAACGCTTTGCACATGTCGTACACAGTGAGTGCCACGGCGCTTGCTGCCGTCAGTGCTTCCATTTCAACGCCGGTTTTGCCGGTCGTTTTTACTGTCGCTTCGATAACGAGAACAAAAGCGCCGTCTGTTTCCCAGCGAAACGATACGTCGACGCCTGACAGTGAGAGCGGATGGCACATCGGAATGATCTGATGTGTATTTTTTGCAGCCATGATTCCTGCGACCTGAGCAACACCAAGAACATCACCTTTTTTTACAGTGCCTTCGGTAATTCCCAGGTAAATATTTTCCGGGACTTCTAAAAGCGTCTGTGCAGTTGCACTTCGTTTCGTCACCGTTTTATCTGAAATATCGACCATTTTAGCACGGCCTTCTTCATTAAAATGCGTAAAATTGGACATAATGATCCTCCCGTTTAGTACAATAAGTATAAGTAATCAAATTATATCAGACATTAAGACGAAACGATAAATAACTTAAATACAGCGAGGATGATAGAAATGACTTTAAACAGAACTCCGATTCATGTTAACGATGCAGTAGCTAAACTGATGGAGCGTGTCACAGAGCTTGGTACACAAACTGTCAGCTACAAAGACAGTTACGGCAGAGTGCTGGCTAAAGATTTAACAGCGACATCGGATGTACCGTTATTTACTAAATCGGCAATGGACGGCTTTGCGATTAATTCCAAACACTCAAAAGAAGCTTCAAGCGAAACAAGAGTGGCTTTCAAAGTTGTTGAGGAAGTACCGGCAGGCAGTTCAAGTGATTACGTGTTAAAAGACAATGAAGCATTCCGTATTATGACAGGTGCCGAAATTCCGGAGTCAGCGGATACGGTAGTAATGTTCGAACAGACGAAAGAAACAAAAGACGGATTTACAATCCGCCGTGAATTTAAAGCTGATGAAAACATCGCACAAAAAGGTGAAGAATGTAAAATCGGTGACGTTATCGTTGAAAAAGGCACGATGATTAACCCGGGTACTGTCGCAACTCTTGCAACGTTTGGCTACAGCGAAGTTGAAGTGTTCAAACAGCCGGTTGTCGGTGTTCTTTCTACAGGAACAGAACTCTTGGAAGTTGAAGATGAACTCGAACGCGGTAAGATCCGCAACTCGAATACACCAATGGTGATGGGTCAGCTGAAACGTATGGGTATCGAAGGAAAACACTACAAACTTGAGACAGATGATTTCGATACGTTGTATACGCGCATTAAATCAATGCTCGAAGAAGTTGATGTCATTATTACGACAGGCGGCGTCTCGGTCGGGGATTACGACTTACTGCCGAAATTATACGATGCGCTCGGCGCGGAAGTATTATTCAACAAAGTTGCAATGCGTCCGGGGAGTGTAACGACAGTAAGTATTTTAGGCGATAAACTGCTCTTCGGTCTAAGCGGCAACCCGTCAGCATGTTATTCAGGATTTGAATTATTTGCACGTCCTGCACTGAACTTAATGCAGTCAGCGGCATTGCCATTCGCACCGATTATCGATGCGGTACTTGACGAAGACCATACGAAACCCAATCCGTTTTCACGCTTTATTCGTGCGGAACTATTTTTCAAAGAAGGGAAAATATATGCACGTCCGTCCGGATTCAATAAATCAAACGCTGTTACATCGATCGCACGAAGCAACGGTGTCATCGTACTGCCAGGCGGTACGCGTGGATTTGTAAAAGGTGACTCAGTGAAAGTAATGATGACTGATGTTACAACCGGCGCAGATAGTTTTGGGGTGGAGTAAATGAAAACATTACAAATAGCAGGTTATAAAAACACGGGGAAAACAACACTGATTCTCGATTTCGTGAAGTTATTAAAACAGTACGGCTATACTGTCGCTATCATTAAGAACCATCATCTTACTGAAGAAGTAGAAAGCGATACTGATACAGGTAAATTCTTTGAAGCGGGTGCAGATTATACAGCGTTTAATATACCGGGGCACTCAGTGATGCTGGAACAGCCTGAAAAACCGCTGACAGTCCAGCTTCAGCGCTTTCAGAATGAAGGTGTGGATTTCATTCTCGTTGAAGGATACAAACAGGAAAACTACTCAAAAATCATACTCACACATTCGTTTACAGAGGGCGATACAGATATTAATGAAATCGGTCTGACGAATGTATTAAACCGCTTTGATATGCGTTATGATAAGGAAAATGCAATGGACTGGTTTAAAGAATGGAGCAATATTGGCAATGAAAATGTTTGAAGTCGTTTCCGATGAACTGGATATAAATAAATATCATAAAATGACTGTAAATGAACATCAGGGTGCAGTATGCACATTTACAGGCCATGTCCGCGAATGGACAAAGGGCACACGCACTGTGCATTTGGAATATGAAGCATATATTCCGATGGCAGAAAAAATGCTCGAACAAATCGGCGGTGAGATTGAAGAACGCTGGCCGGGAGTCATCACAGCAATCGGACACCGTATCGGCAAGCTTGAAATTTCCGATATCGCAGTCGTCATCGTGACGAGTTCACCGCACCGTACAGACAGTTACCGTGCGAACGAATACGCAGTGGAACGATTAAAAGAAATCGTTCCAATCTGGAAAAAAGAAATATGGGAAGACGGCCAGCAATGGATCGGGGATTCCCGCAAATATCATCCGAATGTGGAGGGAAACTAAATGGAAATTAAAGTATTTGCAAGTATAAAAGAAAAAATCGGCAGCGATACGATTGATTTATTTGTCAGTGACTCAATTACTGTCGGCGAATTAAAGAATCATATTTTTGTCGACTATCCGGAATTGGACGGGGAAGTATTCCAGGTTGCTAAAAATGAAGCATTTGTAAAAGATGACGAGGTCGTTACATCGGACGATATTGTCGCATTAATTCCACCGGTAAGCGGCGGTTAAGATGATAGGCGTTATTTTGGCCGGCGGTAAATCAAGCCGTTTTGGTGAAGATAAGTCTCTCTATATATTAGACGGCAAACCGATGTATGAACATGTTGCCGAAAAGTTGGAAAATGTTCAAGCAATCGACGGGATTGTCATTAATACAAATGATAAACTAAAGACAAGCTTTAAAAATTATAAAGTAATTGTCGACGATCCGGAATATGCAGATTACGGTCCGCTCGGTGGACTGTACCGTGCAGCGAAAGAATATCCCGGGGAATCGCTGATGGTGATTTCATGTGATACGCCGTATGTCGATTCAGCATGGCTCGATATACTCAGCATGGAAGCGGCAAAAACAGGAAATACGACAATTACGACTGATAACGACAGAGAGCATCCACTCATCGGGGTTTATCAGCATGACGCTTTAGCTGAACTTTTAGAACGACAGCTGAAGACAAAACGATTAAGTTTAAAGGCGTTTTTGGAGAATCTCGATGTCGATTATTTAAACATTGAGTCTTATAATCTCAATAGTACGACGCTGGTTAATATCAATCGTAAGACTGATATTAAATAAGGAGGAATTACATGGCTCAGGTAGTTACAGATAAATTTGGGCGTCCAATACGGGACCTAAGAATTTCAGTCACTGATAAATGTAACTTCAGATGCCGATACTGCATGCCGAAAGAAATTTTCGGAGATGATTTTGAATTCTTAAAGCGCGAACAATTGCTTTCATTTGATGAAATTGAAAGGCTCGCAAGAATTTATGCAAGTCTTGGTGTGAAGAAGTTACGTTTAACAGGTGGAGAACCGATGATGAGAAAAGACCTTCATGAGTTAATAGAAAGATTAACTGTTATTGAAGGAATTGAAGATATCGGTTTAACAACGAACGGACTGCTGCTTAAAAAACACGGCCAGAAATTATATGATGCAGGACTTAGACGCATCAACATCAGTTTAGATGCGATGGACGATGAGCTGTTCGGTAAAATTAACGACCGCGGCATCGGTACGTCACGCATATTAGAACAGATTGAGTATGCGATCGGACTCGGTTTCCAGATTAAAATTAATATGGTTGTGCAAAAGGGCTTAAACGAGCAGGAAATACTGCCGATGGCAAGACACTTTAAGAACCTGCCGGTTACATTGCGCTTCATTGAATTTATGGATGTCGGCAACGACAACGGCTGGAACTTCGATAAGGTTGTCAGCAAAAAAGAAATACTTGAAACACTCCAGACAGAATTTGATTTAGAAGCATTAGATCCGTCATATTACGGTGAAGTAGCTAAAGTTTACAAGCATAACGATGCTGCTGATTCGTACCTCGGATTTATTACCAGTGTGTCTGAAAGTTTCTGTTCAACATGTACGAGAGCCAGACTGTCATCTGACGGCAAATTCTACGGCTGCCTGTTTGCAGTCGACGGCTTCGATATTAAGACGATGATGAGAGATGGCATCTCGGACGAGGAACTGACAGAAGTATTAATGGGTGTATGGGACAAACGCGATGACCGTTATTCGGAAATCAGAACTGAAATTACAGAAGAAAAACGCCGCGAACGTAAGAAAATTAACATGAGCTACATCGGCGGATAAATTTACAAAAAACGTGAAGGAGACTCTTCACGTTTTTTGTGTCTGAAGGTGAAAATTTGAAACTGAACTTAACTTTAAAACAAACTGTTTTGTACAGTTTAACTGCAATAATCAGCGTTGTTTTTTATATAGCATTCGGCCATCATCTGTCCCGCATACTGGAAAGTATCGTGATGGATACCGGTCTAAATATTACACAGTCACTCCTCTTTATGAGTGCGTTTTTCATACTGTTTATACTGACGGACAGATTCTACAATTTGTATACTCGAAGGTCAGCCAATAAATCGATAGAACAAAAAGCAGGACAGCTGATCGACCGCATCGATGTGAAAACTCAGCGGGAATCAGAAGGCATGATTAATGCGCTCTTTGTGCATCTGGAAGAATACCGCTCGTATGAAACAGCGTTTGTACCGACGATTATTAAAACGGTAATCAAAGTAACGCTTATCATTGCAACGTTGTTTTTCATCGATGTATACGCCGGAGCGATACTATTATTTACAGCGCCGTTCATCCCGCTGTACTACGTGCTTGTTGGGCTTCAGACTCAGGAAGAATCGGTCAGGCAGGCAACGCGTTTTGACAATATCGGAACGTTATTTTTAAACTTAATCCGCGGTAAGGATACAGTGAAAAATACGAACTCAAAAGAAACAGTAATTAAGAGACTGGAAGAGGATAACAAAGGTTTCGTTAAAGAAACGATGCACATTTTAAAATATGCATTCCAGTCGACGATGATGCTCGAGTTTATAACAATCTTAGGAATCGGACTCGTGGCATTGGAAGTTGCACTGCGTATTATTATCTTTGAAAACATTTCATTCTATACTGCATTTTTCGTGCTGCTTCTTGCACCGGAATTTTACAACGCATTGAAAGTACTCGGTACAGAATTCCATAACGGAAAACTGGCACTGGGCAGTTACGAAAGAGCAGAAGCACTTATTAATAAACCGGGAATGAATACATCTTACAGAGGCAAAACTGACAGCTATGCTGCGAAGGCAGAAAATCTGACTGTCGGTCACGACGATAAAATTCTGTTGAAGAATGCAGACTTCACATTTAATAAAACCGGACTGACAGCAATTACCGGTGAATCCGGTGCAGGGAAAACGACACTGCTCCGCACACTATTAGGATTGCATGAACCTGCAGTAGGCACACTCGATGTGCTGACTACGGATATTGGCTATGTATCAGACCAGGTGTATTTCTCTGATACGACGATTTACGACTATGTGTCAGGAAATAGTCATTTAGAAGAAAGAGTCTTGGAGATACTGAATAAGTTAAATCTAACTGACAGTATCGACAATCTGGAGCAGGGCATTCATACGCCGATCGTCAACCATGATATTCCGTTATCGGGCGGGGAAATTGTCCGCTTGAAAATGGCGCGTGTATTAATCTCTAAACCTCAAGTTATTATTATGGATGAGCCAACAGAGTTTTTAGATGCTGAAACAGAACAGCTTGTTATGAAATACCTTACTGAATTAAAAGAAACATCAGCAATTATTGCAGTCATTCACCGCCGCCAGCTGCTGTCGATTGCTGACAGCCACTACGTGTTAAATAATG
>JBQDHL010000039.1:0-5427 GCA_052093725.1 Jeotgalicoccus sp.
CGACCAAAATACTATTTTGTTTTTTTACCTGTCTACTTGACAGGGAGCAGTTCAGTTTGAGAGATTGGGGTTTTTTTATTATTGTTCTACTGCGTCAACTTCTCTGTCTTTGGTTTCGACAATAAACTTATCTTTTTTATAATCTACTGTGACCAGTTTGTTTTCAAAGCTTTCACCGGAAAGCAGTGATTCACTGAGTGTATCCTCAATGTTTTTCTGAATGCTTCTCGCAAGCGGTCTCGCTCCGTATTCCGGATCGTACCCTTCTTCTGCAATACGTTCAGTTGCTTTTTTAGTCACTTCAATGTGAATGTTCTGATCTGTCAGACGTTCGCGCAGCTGATTAATCATTAAGCTGACAATCTCTTTAAGGTGCGCTTTTTCTAATTTATGGAACACAATAATGTCATCCACACGGTTGATAAATTCAGGTCTGAAAGAATTCTTGAGTTCTTTCATCATTGTGCTTCGTACATTTTCATAATCATCTGCAGCTGGTCCGCCGAAACCGACGAATCTCTGATCCTGAAGTTCACGTGCACCTACGTTCGATGTCATAACGATAATCGTGTTGCGGAAATCGACTGTCCGTCCGTTCGAGTCTGTCAAGCGGCCGTCGTCCAGCACTTGCAGCAGTAGGTTGAAAACATCAGGATGCGCTTTTTCTATTTCATCAAATAGTACTAGCGAGTATGGTTTTCTCCGTACTTTTTCAGTCAGCTGACCGCCGTCATCATAGCCCACATAGCCTGGAGGTGAACCGACTAGACGTGAGACGGAATGTTTTTCCATATACTCACTCATATCAACGCGGATCATTGCGTCTTCTTCGCCGAACATCGTTTCGCTGAGTGCTCTTGCAAGTTCCGTTTTCCCGACGCCTGTCGGTCCGAGAAAGATAAAGCTGCCGATTGGACGTTTCGGATTTTTAAGCCCTGCACGTGCACGTCTTACAGCTTTTGAAATCGATGTGACCGCATCGTTCTGACCGATGACACGTTCGTGTAAAATCGATTCAAGATTTAACAGTCTGTCCGATTCATCCTCTGCAATTTTGGTCAGCGGAATACCCGTAATCATTGCAACGACGAGTTCAATATCCGCCGGAGTTACCGATTGAGATGAGTCTCCCTGTTCTTTCTTCCAGTTCTCTTCCGATTCTTTCACCTGACGTTCGATTTTTGTCTGCTGATCGCGGAAATTCGCCGCCGCTTCAAATTCCTGACTTTGAACTGCAGCATCTTTTTCTTTTTTCACATTTTCAAGCTGTGCTTCCAAGTCTTTTAAGTCAGGCGGTGCTGCATAGCTTCTCAATCTGACTTTTGACGACGCTTCATCAATTAAATCGATTGCTTTATCCGGTAAGAAACGGTCCTGAATATAACGGTCACTCATACGTACCGCCGCTTCAAGTGCTTCATCTGTAATTGTCAGACGGTGATGCGCTTCATAACGGTCTCGCAGTCCTTTTAAGATAAGAAGTGCATCTTCAGTATTTGGCTCATTGACCATTACCGACTGGAAACGGCGTTCCAGCGCCGCATCTTTTTCAATGTGCTTGCGGAACTCATCGAGCGTTGTCGCACCGATACACTGCAGTTCACCGCGTGCCAATGCAGGTTTTAAAATGTTAGATGCATCGATTGCACCTTCTGCACCGCCGGCACCGATAAGCGTATGCAGCTCATCGATAAAGAGCACAACGTTACCTGCTTTATAAATTTCATCCATTACTTTTTTCATGCGTTCTTCAAATTCACCGCGGTATTTAGTACCAGCAACAACTGTCCCCATATCGAGTGACATAACGCGCTTGCCTTTTAAGTTCTCTGGTACTTCATTGTGAATAATCGCCTGTGCCAGTCCTTCTGCGATAGCAGTTTTACCTACACCTGGTTCACCGATTAAAACCGGGTTATTTTTCGTTCTGCGGCTCAGTATTTCAACAACACGCGTAATCTCACTTGATCGGCCGATAACCGGATCGAGAAGATCTTCTCGTGCAATCTGCGTTAAATCACGAGCTAGCGAGTCCAGTGTTGGAGTGTTTGTATCTCTTTCAACACTGCTGTGCGACTGGAAAGACTCGGGGTTACCGAGCATTTTAATAACAGCTGCACGTGCTTTTGTAATGTTTAAGTCTAAGTTTGCCAGCACTCGTGCTGCCACACCTTCACTTTCACGAATTAAACCGAGCAGCAGATGTTCTGTGCCGACGAAATTGTGATGCAGTTTTCGCGCCTCATCCATCGACAGTTCAATGACTTTTTTAGCACGGGGAGTATAGTGTATAGATGAGGATTTTTCAGTGCCTATATTAATTAAATTATGCACTTCTTCATTGACCCGCTGTTCATCGATATTAAATGATGCAAGTACTTTTGCTGCGATACCTTCCTGCTCCTTGACCAAACCGAGCAGCAGATGTTCTGTACCAATATTAGAGTTTTTTAGTGTGATTGCTTCTTCTTGTGCGTACGCCAGTACTTTCTGGGCACGCTCTGTTAATTTACCAAATAGCATACTCTATTTCCCTCCTAATAATTCACGCATTAAGGCTGCCCGCGTACTTTCCGCCGCAATTCCGGGTGAATCGTAGTTTTCTTCTGTATTTATACGTCCTTTAACAAATGCCGGCTGAATCAGCTGGAACCATTCTTGAAAATTAAAATTTTCAAATTCAATATATGATAAATCGATACCGAGCTTCACATTGCTCAAATGCATTGACGCTTCTTTTAACGAAAGTTTGTAAGAATGCCCGAGAATACCGAGTGAACGGTTAACTGCATCCTGTGTATCAATCGTCATTAAATGCTCTCTTGCCATACGCTCTTCTTCTATTAAACGGGCTTTCAGTTCGCTCAAATTATTAATAATGACAGTTTCTTCAAAACCGAGCGTTACCTGATTAGAGAGCTGATACACTGAACCGAGCGGTTCAGAGCCTTCCCCGTATATACCACGCAGGGTAAAACCGAAACGTGTTAAATTGTTATGGAATCTTTGTATTTTATTCGTTGCCGTAAGTGCCGGCAGATGCAGCATAACAGAGGCTCTCATGCCGGTCCCGATATTTGTCGGACACGCTGTTAAATAGCCGTATTGTTCATCAAAAGCATATTCTATCTTTTTTTCCAATGTATCATCTATTGCATTTGCTTTCTCGTAAAGCGCCTCAAGGCCAATATTCGTCCCGAGTGCCTGTATGCGGAGATGATCTTCTTCACCGAGCATAATAGACACATCTTCATCATTGTTAATAAAAACACCATTGCCGTATTTAGCAAAGTTCGGACTGATTAAATGCTTTTCAACGAGCAGTGCCCTGTCGAGTACAGCGAGCTCTTTCAGTGCTGTGAGACTGTAGTCAGGCAGAATTTTTGAGACGAGTCCTTCAAGAGCCTCGAGATCTTCATCGTCTTCCAGCATATGAGTAAACGGTACACCTTTAATATTACGCGCGAGACGGATACGCGATGACATTTCTATTTCTGTGTTCACTGCATTGTGAATCCACATACTCGTATGTCTATTCATATGTCTCACCGTCCTTCAGTGCCTGAATCTGGTCGCGGATTACTGCCGCTTCTTCAAAGGCCTGGATTTTAACTTTCTCCTGCAGAGACTGTTCAAGCGTCTCGATATCACGTTTTAATTTTAAAGTATCGTGTGCCTGCGATGGTATCTTGCCGATATGCCGCTGCTGATTTAACTGCACACGCGTGACAATTTCCGGCACGTAGCGTTCAAAGTATTCATAGCAGTGGCTGCAGCCGAACAATCCATTCTTCACGACACTCTGGAGCGTAGATCCGCAGGTCGGACAGGCGTGCTGCTCTGTTTCCGTCTGTTCACGCTGTGAATTATTCGCAAGCATTTTCAGCAGCGTGTGAATATCAAACGGATTATCTGTCTGGTTGTAATTTATATCCATCGATTGATTGGCACATTGTTCACACAAGTATTGCACTCCCTGCGTGAGCCCCGAACCTTTCGTAATATGAATCATCGCTTCACGCTCGTTGCATATTTCACATTTCATATCATCACTCCTTAGCATAGAGTATGGCTGTAATTATACGGGTTAAAATTTTTGCTCTTAAAATATCTCTGTAAGGCAGCTCAAGCGATAAAATTTCGCGTTTCATCACTGCATCTATGATTTGTGCTTCACGGTAAGTAATGACTTCATTTTCATACATCGATTGAACCAGGTGTTCTGCATTCAATTGCGAGATGTTTTCTCCGATTAAATTTTGGAGATGCAGCAGGTACTCAGTTTCAGAATGAGTTTCTACTTTGGTAATTCTTATGTAGCCGCCCCCGCCGCGTTTACTTTCCACTACATAGCCGTGCTCATTAGTGAAACGGGTTTTGATTACATAGTTTAATTGCGACGGCACACAATCAAATTTTTCAGCGATGTGCGCGCGTTTAATCTCAACGACTTCATTGCCAGATTGTTCAATCATATCTTTTAAATACTGCTCAATGATATCCGACATATTACGCATATCATCACTCCTCCTTGACCAACTTTGACTAAAGTATACCGTCTGTATGTTTTTTTGGCAAATCTCTTGTTTATTTGTTAAAAATTATCTATTGTTCTTAATTCTCAAAACAACTGTTATTTTTGTTTAATTATTTCAAAAACCCTTTATTTCTGTAAACGTTTGCATTATAATGATTCAGTATCGCGTATTTGTAACATTTACTTTATAATTAAATGGAAACTTATACATAGAGAACAATTTCATACATTATTATTTGGAGGCTTACTATGAGTATTGTAATGGGAATAGTTGGTATACTATTCGTCATCTTCCTGGCATGGATCGCAAGTAGCAACAAAAAACTTGCATTTAAGCATTGGAAAAACATTGTCGTATTACTTGTGCTGCAACTACTTGCTGCATTCTTGTTCTTAAGTACAACAGGTGGACAAACATTCATCCTGTGGCTCGCTGGAGTATTTGATAGTTTACTCGCATTTGCAAGAGAAGGCGGATTGTTCGTCTTTGGTGATCTGATGACTACAACTGAAGGAGAACCGGTAAACGTGTTCTTATTCAACGTTTTAGTTCCGATTATCTTCATCTCAGCAATTATTGGTATTTTATCATTCACGAGAATTCTTCCTTTCATTATTAAAGGAATTGGATTCCTGCTTACGAAAATCACTGGTATGCCTTACATAGAGTCATACAACGGTGCGGCATCAATGATGCTTGGACAGTCGGAAGTATTTGTATCATTAAAAAATGTCCTTCCTAAAATGACAACACAGCGTCTGTATACATTATCAGCGCAAGCAATGAGTTCAATCTCACTGTCAATTGTCGGGGCATTCTTTACGATGCTCGATCCGCAGTTTGTAATTATCGCAATCGTTCTTAACCTGTTCGGTGTGTACATCATCGT
>JBQDHL010000039.1:5437-14289 GCA_052093725.1 Jeotgalicoccus sp.
TGTTATTAACCCTTATGATGAAGAATTTATTGACGGTGAAGTTGAAATTTCGACAAACCCGGAAAAAGGGAAATCTTTCTTCCAGGTTCTTGGTGATTACATCATCGACGGTGGTAAAATCGTCCTTGTCGTAGGTGCTATGCTTATCGGATTTATCGCATTAATCGGTCTGTTAAACAATATGTTCCTGTTAATTCCGGGATCAAACTTATCATTCCAGGATATCCTCGGCTACATCTTCATGCCGGTTGCGTTCATGATTGGTATTCCATGGGATGAAGCTCAGACTGCAGGTACATTAATGGCGACAAAACTTATTACAAACGAATTCGTAGCAATTTTAGAATTCATGCCATTGGCAGAAATGTTATCAGAGAAAACACAGGCAATGCTATCAGTATTCCTGATTTCATTCGCTAACTTCGGAAGTATCGGTATTATCGCCGGTTCAGTAAAAGGTCTTCACGGAGAAAGCGGAGACAAAGTTGCGAAGTTCGGTCTTAAATTAGTTTACGGTGCAACACTTGTTTCATTACTAAGTTCTGTAATCGTCGGCTTCTTCTTCTAAGATTAAAAAGTTATAAATACACAGAAAAAACCTCCGAAGGACCTTGTCCTTCGGAGGTTTTTTCTGTGTATTTATAACTTTCATCTTAATATTCCGATGATTCATAAATTAATATTGACATAATTTGTTTTTAGCAGGATACGGACATCACGTTGCAAGCTGGAGAAAGAAAGATACAAATCTTAAAGGTCCAATGGATTTTGAACATCTTATACATATTTCAAAACTTGCTGAAAAAGCAAAGTTTGACCTTGTCTTTTTAGCAGACAGTCTATTTATATCAAATAAATCTCATCCGAATATTTTAAGCCGGTTTGAGCCGATGACTTTACTGTCAGTATTATCCACGCATACGAAAGATATCGGTCTTGCGGCTACTGCATCTACAACATACAGTCAGCCATTCCATACGGCACGGGTCTTCAGCTCTCTTGATCATCTGAGCAATGGGCGTGCGGCCTGGAATATCGTTACATCTTCAATTGAACAGACCGCTCAAAATTTTAACGGTAAAAGACATATGGAACATGAACTCAGATACGAACGTGCCGAAGAGTTCGTCGAAGTTACCAAGCAGCTTTGGGATTCATGGAATGGGAATGCACTCATACGCAACCGCGATACCGGAGAATTTATCGATAAAGATGCATTCGAAACTATCAATCACCAAGGCAAACATTTCAGTGTGAAAGGACCGTTAAATATAAGCAAGTCACCACAAGGGTATCCACTTCTTATTCAAGCAGGTTCTTCACCTACAGGTACATCACTCGCAAGTAAAGTTGCGGATGTGGTCTTTACAGCTCAGAGTCAGCTGAATGACGCAAAGATATTCTATAAAACTCTGAAAGATAAAGTAATAGCTGCAGGGAGAAAACCGGAAGAAACATTAATCACACCTGGAATTTTCCCGGTTCTTGGGAGCACTCAGGAAGAAGCCGAGGAAAATTATGCAGAATTACAAAGTCTCATTTTACCGGAAGTAGGATTACCTATTTTAGCAGAGTACATTAAACATGATTTAAATAATATTCCTCTCGATACCAAATTTACCGATATTGATTTCGAACATACTGAGGATGGTGTTAAGAGCCGTTTTGAAGTTATTTATAGCGATGCAAAAGTAAATGATTTAACACTTGAAGAGGTCTATAAAAAAGTTGCGGGTTCTCGCGGTCACAATATATTTGTTGGTACACCGGAAGCTCTTGCTGACGAGATGGAAAGATGGTTCACAGAAGATGGCTGTGACGGCTTTAACATCATGCCTCCATCACTCCCAGATCAGTTTGAAATGTTCACATCTGAGGTCATTCCTATTTTACAGATGCGAAAACTTTATAAGAAAGACTATAAAACCGGAACATTACGAGAGAAAATTGGTTTACAAAACAAATAAAAGGAGCGCTTATGTCATATCAGATACGTAAAGCGACAATTGATGATATTCCAGAAATAATCGAATTAACATACAAAGCATATGAGCCGATAAGAAAATTAAAAATTAACTTTGCTGCAGCTCATCCAACAACTGAACTGGTCATGGAGAATATAACGGAAAATCAATGTTTTCTACTGATTGATGATAATAAAATAATTTCAACCTTATCTGTCAGAATGCCTTGGAGTAAAAACCCTGGTCCATATGGCTTCCCTCACATATGGTGGTTTGCAACTTCTCCGGATTACGGAAAAATCGGTACAGGGAGCTACCTGCTTAACTATATAGAACAGGAAATCATTTTAAAAGACTGGCACTCGCCTGCTGTGACACTTGGTACAGCAACAAGTCATCCATGGCTTGTTGATATGTATACAAGAAAAGATTACCAACCATTCGGCTCTGTTGATTCAGGCAGCGGCCATACTACACAATTTTTGTTAAAAGTGCTTGATCAGAACCGATTCAATGGTTTTGAAGCCATTAGGCAAGAAGCAAGAGACTCTATAGTTTTTGAAAGTAGTGATAATCATGGTGATTGATCCGTTATATTTTTTAGAGGTAATTCCAAAATTAATACCTTACATCCCTCTGTCATTATTTATTGCAGTTGTTTCATTAATTATTGCAGTTACAGGCGGATTGGTTTTAGCATTGATGCTGCGATCAAATATCTTAATATTGACTGCCGGAGCAAAGCTGTACATTTCCTTTTTCAGAGCTGTACCAACGCTGGTGCAGCTGTTCATTATTTACTACGGTCTGCCTCAAATTATTCCAAGCATGAGCATAATTGATGCTCTTACAGCTTCGATTATCGGGCTTAGTGTAAAGAATGCCGCATATCTGTCCGAGATTTTCCGCGCTGCAATTACATCTGTTGATAAATCACAATTTGAAGGTGCACGTGCCGTCGGTATGACTAAAGTTCAGGCATATATTCGCATTATCTTACCTCAGGCTGTCCGCAACGCTATTCCTGCGACAGGGAATCAGTTTATCGGTCTGATGAAAGAGACTTCACTAGTATTCACACTCGGTTTAACAGAACTGTTTGCCCAGGCCAAAATTCTTGCCTCAGGTTCATACAGATACTTCGAAACGTATCTTGCAGTTGCGGTAATATACTGGCTAATGACTATTGTTTACAGTTACTTCCAAACGTTATTAGAGAAAAAGGTGAATAAACCATATGAGTCATAATAATGAAAATATGCTGACCATTTCTAAACTTAAGAAGAGGTTCGGAAATAATGAGGTCTTAAAAGATATTAACTTAGGTGTTAAGCAAGGAGAAGTAATCGCAATTATCGGACCTTCAGGTTCGGGGAAATCTACATTACTTCGATGCATTAACTATCTCGAAGAGCCTGACGACGGAATAATTCAACTCGAAGAAATTAAGCTGAACGCAAAGACAGCAAGTAAAAAACAAATTAATACACTAGTTAAAAAATCTTCGATGGTATTCCAGCATTACAACTTATTTAAAAATAAAACTGTGCTGGAAAATGTAACAGAAGGTTTGATTATTACAAAGAAAATGAAAAAAACCGCTGCTGTTGAAACAGGTAGAAAAATACTGGAGCGTGTCGGCTTAACCGCACAGCTTGAACAGTATCCGGCCACACTGTCAGGTGGTCAGCAGCAGCGTGTGGGCATCGCCCGCGCACTTGCTATGGAAACTCCACTGATGCTTTTCGATGAACCGACATCTGCACTTGACCCTGAACTAGTCAAAGGGGTTCTAGATATTATTAAATCCATTACGGAATTAAAACAGACAATGATTATCGTCACTCATGAAATGAGCTTTGCTAAAGAAGTAGCCGATCAGATTATCTTCATGGAGCACGGCTACATTGTTGAAACAGGACCTCCTGAACAAGTCTTTGATAATCCGAAAAATAAAAGAACCGCTCAATTTATTAATCAATTCAATGAAAGTGAGATTGAAGATGTCTGATTTAAATTTCACAAGAGATTTTCTGAATAAAATACTGGCAAAAAGAAGTTCCATTACCGATGAAATGATTCACGATGCAAAAAGAGGTTTCACAGATTACCTTGCAAGCAGCCTTGCAGCTAAAAATCAGCCTCGTATTCAGCAGCTCATTAATTATTATGAGCAGGGCGGCTGTAAAATTATCGGTTATGATGACTCGCTTGCTCCGATGAATGCTGTAACGGTTAATGCATACATTGCGCATTATATGGATCTCGACGATGTTCATTCAGATGTTAGAGGCCACCCGAGTGCAGTAATATTACCTGCTCTCCTTGCTTTAAACGATGATTCTATTACAGCCCTTCATTTTTTTGAAGCTTATATTGTTGGAATTGAGACGATGGCTGTAATCGGCCGAAATATCGGCAGCGCTCATTATGAACAGGGCTGGCACGCCACCGCTACGTTAGGCAGTATCGCGAGTGCTGTTGCTGTAAGCTGCCTCCTTGGATTATCTGTGGATAAGATTGAAAATGCTGTCGGTATCGCCGTATCTCAATCAAGCGGACTACGTAGTCAATTCGGTTCTGATGTGAAATCTTTCCAGTTAGCAAAAGCTTCAGCAGATGGTTTTGAAGCAGCTCAGCTAAGTCAGGAACTTATAATAGAGAGTAGTGACAATCAGCTGAGTGCTTTCTTTAATATGTATAGTGATGCCGTTGTTGATCACCTTGCTGTTCCTGACAATTGGGCTGTGTCAGAGCCCGGTTTATGGTTTAAAAAATATCCTTGCTGTTCTGCCAATTTTCATGCAATCGATGCACTGACTGCTATTATTTCAAAACTTGGTATTTCTTCAAATGGTGACCATGTCCAATCGGTTGAATTAATCTTCCCTCCCGGTGGAGATGCAGCATTGATTCATAAATATCCTAAAACTGCTAAAGAAGGTATGTTCTCTGCGGAGTACGTCACAGCTTTATTGCTGACGGGTAAGCCACTGGTATACTCAAACTTCCAGGATGAACTGATTGATGCGAACACAATAAAAATCATGAAGAAAGTTACACGCACTTACGATAAGTCGATTAAATCGAGTAACAGTTCATTGCCTAAAGGACGGTTTACAATAGCTAAAGTTGTTACTTCAGAGAATGTTACATACACTGAACGAATTGATGCTCCCGCTGGTTCACCTAACAATCCTTTTAGTGACCGTGAACTGATAAATAAGTTCCAATCCTATTTATCAGAAGAGCATGATGCTGATGAAATTTTAACAAGTATATATCAAGCACCAAAACTTATAGATATCAAAAAAATTATTGGAGTGATTCGATGAAAAAGTTAACACTATTACTGGCAATTTTAACTATTGCACTGAGTGCATGTTCTGCTGATTCTGAGACTGTTGAAGAAAGAGATACTATTAATATTGGGACAACAGGAACAAGTTATCCTAATTCATATGAAGAGGATGGAGAACTTGTAGGATACGATGTTGAAGTCGCAGAACACATAGCAGAAAACCTTGGTTACAATATTAATTGGGTTACTGCAGATTTCACCGGAATAATGGGACAGCTTGAAGCCGGCCGTGTGGAAACAATCTCAAACGCAGTTGCATTAACTGAAGAACGCGCTGCAGTTTATGAATTTACAGAACCTTATTCATTTGTTGGCAGTCAGATTGTAACTCATGGAGATAACGACGATATAACTGAGCTCGAAGATTTACACGGCAAAGATGTAGCGGGCGTACTCGGTTCCAACCATACAAAATCTCTGGAGGAATTTGATTCTGAAGACAACTTTAATGTAGTAACGTACGAACATAGAGAAGGTGCTCTAAACGATTTAGATTTGAAGAGAATTGATGGCTATATCAACTCGAATACTATACTTCTTGCTGAAAAAAATAACAGAGACGTAAATATTAAATTTGTCGGCGAACCTATCGGGCTCGAGTCAACTAACTTCCCTTTCAAAGAGGAAGATATAGAACTTCGTGATGCATTCGATGAAGAACTTCAAAAACTTAAAGATGACGGAACTTTAGTTGAGCTCTCAGAAAAATACTTTGGAGAAGATACTACACAGGCTCCGGAAGAAGGATAATCATTTCAACAAAAATCATCCCCTGCAGGTTCACAATGAACTTACAGGGGATGATTGGTATTTTTATTTATTTATCCCAATGCAACATCCAGCACCATCATAATTACAAAGCCAATCATAAATGCAAAGACTGCTACATCGGAATGCCCATTTTTCTGTGTGCTTGGTATTACTTCTTCTACAACGACGAATATCATCGCACCGGCACCGGCTGCTAAAGCATACGGCAATACCGGTTCCATAAATCCTATGAGCAGCACACCGATCATTGCCGCCATCGGTTCAACGATTGCAGACATCCAGCCCCAGAAGAACGCACGTCTTCTGCTTGCCCCGTCTCCACGGAGCGGCATAGCCACCGCTGTACCTTCCGGAATGTTCTGAAGTCCAATACCTATTGCCAGCGTCAGCGCGCTGAGTGTCATTACCGGATCTCCGCTGAGACCCGCAGCGCCAAATAGTATACCGATTGACAGTCCTTCCGGTATATTATGAAGTGTGAGCGATGTAATAAGCAACGTACTGCGTCTACTAGTATTATAAGCTAGCCCTTCTGCCTCGTCATCGCCACGGTGACGGTGAGGAATCAGTTTATCGAATACGTATATGAACAGAGCTCCTCCGAGCACACCGACCAATGCTGGGAACCATTCGCCGATGGGATTGTCGGCACTTGCCTCAATTGCCGGAGCGAGGAGTGACCAAAAACTCGCTGCTATCATAATGCCGCCCGCAAAGCCGAGCGTTATATTTAAAAAGTTTTCACTTACACCTTTTGTCAGGAATACAATTGCCGCACCGAGACCCGTCATTGTCCACGTAAACAACGTGGCGAGTAACGCCTGCTGCCATGCTTCCAAACTCATAAAGAAATCCAACATGTTTACTCTCCTCAGTGATTAATAATAATTATTATAACGCTTTTCAAAAATTTATAGTACCTAATAATCCTGGATGTTATAATTGATACCCAACAGTCTTAAGTTAAAGGAGCGTACATGAATGACACTCAAATCCACTATAGCTAAAAACGCAGGTAAAATCACCCGTTATTTATTGACGAAATTTACGAACGGCGGCAGCAGTCTGCCAGGTAAAATCGCTCTTTCTATCGATAAAAACCTATTACGTAATCTCGCAAAAAATTACGATGTTATCGTGATCACAGGAACCAACGGCAAAACTTTGACGACAACTCTTACATCAAATGTTCTGTCTAAAAAATACAATAACATAATTACCAACCGTTCAGGTTCTAATATGAAGCAGGGAATCGTCAGCGCTTTCCTAAATGCACCCCGCACAACGAAAGATGCCATTGCTATTCTCGAAGTAGACGAAGGCTCTTTAAAAAATGTTGTCTCGGAACTGCAGCCCAAATTATTTGTACATACGAATATTTTTAACGATCAGCTCGACCGTTACGGCACGACAGACAAAATATATGAGCTGCTTACAGATGCAGCGCGTGAAGTGCCTGATGCCGCGATTATTGCGAATGGTGACCTGCCGCTGTTCAATTCTCAGGATTTACCGAATCCGCAGAGGTTTTTCGGCTTCGATACTGATATTGGTTCGAGCGACCGGTCCAAAGAAGATGCACAATGTCCAAAATGCAATCAGACTTTAGATTACAATCATTTCACATACGCCAACCTCGGTGACTATTACTGTCCGTCATGCGGCTTTAAACGCCCTGAACTCGACTATAAAGTAACCGAGGTTCAGGAACTCGATGTTACGCACTCAACCTTCAAGCTCGATAACGATTCATATATCCTGCACAACGCAGGTATTTATAATATCTACAACGCTCTTACTGCATATAGTGTCGGCAAATTCTTTGATGTCTCTCCGGCAGATATTAAAGATGCATTCCGTTCTAACGAACGCGTCTTCGGCCGCCAGGAAGTCATTATCGCATACGACAAAAAAATTATACTTAACGTCGTGAAAAATCCCGTCGGGCTCGATCAGGTACTGAACCTCGTGAAGCTTGAAAAAGAACCCTTCACACTGGTTGCACTGCTTAACAACCGTCCCGCGGACGGCGTCGACTTAAAATGGCTTGACGATACACAATTCGAATCATTAACCGGCTTAAATATCGAAAAAGTTATTACGGGAGGTATCGCTGTTGATACGATGACTGACCGTCTGGTTACAGCAGGCTTCGACAGAAATAATATCGATGCTGCCGGTGAACTTTCCAGCGTTATTGAAGCGATTGAACATGCACCGACAACACAGATTCACATGCTTGCAACATACACGGCAATGCTTGAAATCCGTAAAGTTCTTATAGATAAGGGACACATAAAATAAGACTGATCTTGTGCTGTACAAAGTTAAACTTTGTGCAGCTTATTTGTGTGTAAAACAAAAAATCACTTCCGACTCTGACAGTCGAAAGTGATAATCTATTGTAAGTGGGCCTAGGTGGACTCGAACCACCGACCTCACGCTTATCAGGCGTGCGCTCTAACCAACTGAGCTATAGGCCCTTATGTATTTAATAAAAAATGGAGCGGAAGACGGGATTCAAACCCGCGACCCCCACCTTGGCAAGGTGATGTTCTATCACTGAACTACTTCCGCATTTATGTGTGTATAAGTATGAATGGTGGAGAATGACGGGCTCGAACCGCCGACCCTCTGCTTGTAAGGCAGATGCTCTCCCAGCTGAGCTAATTCTCCTAGAGCAAAATCAAACTAATATATATATTACAGATTCTTAGCAGTATTGTCAATAGATTTTTACGTAAAATTAATATAAG
>JBQDHL010000040.1:0-14021 GCA_052093725.1 Jeotgalicoccus sp.
ATGGTTGGTATGTGAGTGAGGTAACGGATTTCGCTTGGGTTTACCGTGAAGGTAATGAAATTATAGCGTTATCGCCTGTGTGTAAACACTTAGGCTGTACAGTTTCATGGGCAAGTGATGCCGCTAACCCGGATAGATTCTTCTGTCCATGTCATAACGGTCTTTACGAAAAAAATGGTGCTAACGTACCGGGTACACCGCCGCGTGGACCGCTTGATATGTTTGAAGTCGGAGAATCAGACGGCTTCCTGACTATCGGTGCAGTACACGAGAATGAATTGGTATAGGAGGGAATTAAATGCTAAATCGTATTTATGATTGGATTGATGACAGAATTGACATCACACCGATCTGGAGAGACGTAGCTGATCACGAAGTGCCAGAGCATGTAAACCCTGCCTACCACTTCTCAGCTTTCGTCTACTGTTTTGGGGGACTGACGTTCTTTATTACAGTTATTCAGATTTTATCTGGAATGTTTTTAACAATGTATTACGTACCGGACATTATTAATGCCTGGAACTCTGTTTACTTCCTGCAGCAGGATGTAGCAGCTGGTGTTATTGTCAGAGGTATGCACCATTGGGGTGCAAGTTTAGTAGTAGTTATGATGTTCTTACATACTCTCAGAGTATTCTTTACAGGGGCTTACAAGTCTCCTCGTGAATTAAACTGGGTCGTTGGTGTACTGTTATTCGCAGTTATGCTCGGTCTAGCCTTCACAGGTTACTTACTGCCATGGGACATGAAAGCATTGTTCGCTACTAAAGTAGGCTTGGATATTGCTGAAAGTGTTCCGTTCGTCGGCGAATGGATTAAAACACTTCTCGCAGGTGATTCAACAATTATCGGTGCACAGACACTCACAAGGTTCTTTGCCATCCACGTATTCTTCCTGCCTGCTGCACTATTTGTATTAATGGCAATTCACTTTATCTTAATACGTAGACAAGGTATTGCAGGACCACTATAAGGGGAGGGAAAATATATGAAACACGGTAAAGGTCTCACTTTTGTCGGTGACTCACGTGTCCAAAAGTATGACAAACCAAAATTAAATCGTGACTATTCAGAATTCCCTGGTCGTACAGAGGAATTCTGGCCGGACTTCCTTCTAAAAGAATGGATAGCCGGTGCAGTATTCTTAATCGGATTCTTATGTTTAACGGTTGCCCATCCGGCACCGCTTGAGCGTATGGCAGATCCAACTGATACAGGTTATATTCCATTACCTGACTGGTATTTCCTTTTCCTTTATCAGATTCTTAAATACACATATGCTTCCGGTCCGTTTAACATTGTCGGTGCCATGATTATTCCTGGTATTGCTTTCGGTGCTTTATTACTTGCACCTTGGCTTGACGGCAAAAAAGAACGTCACTGGAAAAAACGCCCTGTAGCATCAGGAATGATGCTAATTGCTGTAGGAATTATTTTCTACACAACTTGGGAATCGGTAGCTTACCACGACTGGGAACAGCAAGGTCAACAGGGACAGATTGTCTTCTCTAACTTAGATGCAGAAGATCCTGTCTTCAATGACTTAATTCGTACTAACTGTACGAGCTGTCACGGCGGGGAACTTGCCGGAGGATCAGGTCCGAACTTAATTGAAGCGGAACTTGCTCCTGAGACAGTAGACGCGTTCGTTAGAAATGGTACAGGAGAAATGCCTGCCTTTGAAGGTCAACTTACAGATGAAGAAATTACAGCAATTTCTGAATATGTTGCAGGCTTGGAACTTACTACAAAAGACGAAGCAGCTAACACTGAAGAATCAGCAGAATAATAATAATGACCCTTCTGGAAACAGAAGGGTCTTCTTATAGGTGAAGTGATGATATATAACTTATATAAACTGATGTTTAATAGAATATTTCTGGTCTTCCTGCTTATCTGCAACGTTGCCGGTACGATTTACGGCTATATATGGTATGGAGGACAGCTGTCAATTACACCGTGGTATTTCTATCCATTCGTTCCTGACAGCCCGACAGCAACACTATTCTTAAGTATATTAATACTATTAATATTATTTAATAAAAAATTCGGTCTGATAGATGCTTTAACATTTACTACGCTGATAAAATACGGCGTCTGGGCAGTTATTATGAATATCTGGAACTTTATCGACATGGGCTTTGTGTCCTGGATCGGTTTAATGCTTATTGCTTCGCACGGTGCGATGGCGCTGATGGCATTTATGTTCCTGCCTTATATCGAAATTAAGCCCTGGCATTTTTATGTTACTGCAATCTGGCTGTTTCATAATGATTTTATCGACTATGTTTATATGCAGTACCCGAGATACGGTAACCTTCATCCGTACGTTACAGAGATAGGATATCTCGCATTCTGGCTGACTGTTATTGTCCTCGTGCTGTTATATAAGCTCGCCCGTAGACGAAATAATTGACTAATGTTAAAAAAATTTAGTAAAATAGTACTATGAACCAGACGGAGGGACTCACTTGTATCTTATAATCTACTTTGTAATTTTAATGATTGTACCAATGCTTGCGCAGATGAATGTCAAATCTACGTTTAACAAGTATTCAAAAGTACGCTCAACAAGCGGTTTGACAGGACAGCAGGTTGCAGAAGATATCCTCCGGGAAAATGGGATTTACGACGTATCAGTTGAACGCGGTCAAGGTGTCCTTTCGGATTACTACGATCCTAAAAACAAAAAAATCGTACTTTCTCCCGGTAACTTCGACAACCCGAGTGTTGCAGGCACTGCAGTAGCCGCACACGAAGTCGGACACGCAATTCAGCATGCAACCGGCTATAAATTCTTAAGCTTCAGATCAGCACTATTCCCGCTCGCACAATTAGGCAGTAACTTTTCATACTTCCTGATTATTGCAGGTATTATACTGACAGCAGCACAAAGCGCTGCAGGCGGCGGACTTGGTGAAATTCTTCTATGGTCAGGTATTGGATTAATGGCATTTGCAGTACTATTCCAGCTTGTTACACTGCCAGTCGAGTTCGATGCATCAAGACGTGCAATGAACCAGATCGAAGAGTTAAATATTGTGAACAGTAAAGAATACCGTCACGCTAAAAAAGTGCTTAACGCAGCAGCAATGACATACGTTGCCGCAACAGCAGTGGCTGTAGCCGAACTGTTACGCTTTATTATGATCGCAAGAAACTCAAACTAATGAGTTCAGTTGAAAGCAGCTGCATTATCCTGATTAGAGGATAGTGCGGCTGTTTTTTTGTGAAGGAATTCGAATGAATCGGGGTTTTACTTGTTATCTCTGACATGAGACCCGTTCATTGGTGAGGTAAACAACGTTTTTCATCTTATATCATTAATGTAAACAGATTCATTTCCCTTATACTCTTATATTCATTATAATTAATATTAATAAACGATATTATAAGCAATAGAGGTGCATAATTATGAAAATTGGAATTACATGTTATCCAAGTGTTGGCGGCAGCGGTGTTATCGCTACGGAGCTTGGGATTCAAATGGCTCGCCGCGGACACGAGGTCCACTTTATTTCATCGAGTGTGCCGTTCCGGCTGGAGCATAATTATGATAATATATACACACATCGGACAGAGGTAAATGATTACAGTGTCTTTAAATACCCGCCGTATGATATTACTTTATCGAGTAAAATTTCAGAGGTCATCGACCGCTACGATCTCGATGTAATTCATATGCATTACGCAATTCCGCATGCGGTTTGCGGCATATTGGCAAGACAGATGTCGAAAAAGAAAGACGTCGGCATCGTGACGACTTTGCACGGGACTGATATTACGGTTCTCGGAAATGATATGTCACTTGTCAGCGCGATAAAATTCGGCATCGACGGCTCCGACATCACGACGTCGGTAAGCAGCAGTCTGACAAAAGAGACGTATGATTTAATTAATCCGGAGAGCGAAATTACGACGGTTTATAATTTCGTCGACGAGTCTCGTTTTAATACCAAAAACAGATTAAGTGTTAAAAAAGAACTTAAAGAAAAATTAAATATTCCCGAGAGTGCAAAAGTACTGATGCATACTTCGAATTTCAGAAAGATTAAAAATGTCGATGATATCGTTCATGCTTTCCACGAAACATCGAAAGAAATCGACTGCCACCTGGTGCTTGTCGGTGATGGTCCGGATATGTACAGTATCAGAGAACTTGTTAGAGAACTCGGCATCGAAGACCGCGTCCACTTTGCCGGTCAGCAGTCGGACGTGAGTTCATATTACAAATTAAGCGATGCCTTTTTACTGTTAAGTACTAAAGAAAGCTTTGGCCTTGCAATGCTTGAGGCGATGTACTGCGGCGCGATCCCAATCGGTTCAACGGCAGGCGGTATTTCAGAAGTCATTCAGCATAACGACACGGGTTATGTCGTCGATGTCGGCGATTACAAACAAGCGGCTGCACATTTAATTGAACTGTTAAACGATGATGCACTGTACGAACAGATGCAGGAAAAAATGCTTAAAGATGTTAAAGCTCGCTTTGACATGAATAGCATCGTTACAGAGTACGAAAATTTATATACTAAGCTTTTGGCGGGTGCAGATAATGACGGAACAGGATCTATTTAAAACCGGCGCGAAAATTATAGAGCGCTTTGAAGAACACAATTATGAAGGATACTTTGTCGGCGGAGCAGTGCGCGATCACACGCTCGGCCGTGCTGTCAGCGATGTTGATATTACCACGAATGCACTTCCTGATGAGATTGAGTCTTTATTCGAAAAAACAATCGATGTCGGTAAAGAACACGGTACGATTATTGTGCTGATGGACGAAATTCCGTTTGAAGTGACGACGTACCGTGTCGAAGGTGAATATACCGATCACCGCAGACCGGATAATGTATTTTTCACTCAGCATCTTAAAGAGGATTTAAGCCGCAGAGATTTTACGATTAATGCTATGGCGATGACTGCTGCTATGGAATTATACGATCCTTATGATGGTATAACAGATCTCGGCAGCCGGATGATTAACACTGTCGGTACTGCTGCAGACCGTTTTGGCGAAGATGCGCTCCGCATGCTCCGTGCAGTACGCTTTATGTCGCAGCTTGATTTTAAATTAGCTGATGATGCGAAAGACGCAATCAGCCTGCATGCTGAGATGCTGGATTATGTTGCTGTTGAGCGGATTACCGCAGAGCTTGAAAAGCTGTACCGCGGAATTAATGTTAAAAGTGCGAAAGACATGATTGCAGCAACAGGCCTGCAAGCGTATATGCCGTTCTTTAAACACGTTGATAAAGAACAGTATATAAAATCGTCAGCACAGTCACTGGAGCAGGAAGCTGTAATACATATATATAATAACAACGAGCTCACTGCACATTTGAATGCGTTTAAACTGTCGAACCGTCAGAAAACGGTTATCAAGCAGTCATTGAAACTGCTCGAAGATTTAAAGAGTGATTTAAACATCAAACTCGTCGCATATCGTTATGATGCAGACATTTTAAACAGTGTAAATGCTATAATTAACAGTAACGGACTGCTCAATACAGATTATCAGGAACATTTGCAGTCAGCAATCGACACAGAGCCGCGTCTTGTTATACATAACAGAAGCGAACTTGCTGTCGACGGCAATGCTTTAATGACAGCTTTAAATGCACGAGGGGGCCCATGGCTCCGCGAGTGTCTCGATACGATTGAACAGGAAGTTCTTTTAGAGAATATTAAAAATAACGAATCAGAAATAATTAATTGGGTGAATTCACATGTCAAAAACGAAGACGGAAATATTGTCTTTACTGATGGAAGGTAATTACTTATCGGGTGCCAGGCTTGCAGAACAGCTCGGCGTCTCGAGGACAGCTGTCTGGAAAAACATTCAGCAGTTGAAAGAGGACGGCTACAATATTACAGCCGTTACGAACAAAGGCTACAAGCTCATCGAACCTTCCAGCAGAATTAATGAGTCGCTGCTTGCCGGTACTGTAGAAAAGTCGGGTCTTTTAGACCAGCTGATATATAAAAAGACCATCGACTCCACACAAAATCATGCATTCAGGATTTTAGACCAGTATGATGGTAATATAGTAATTGTGAGCGGGCAGCAGACTGACGGCCGCGGCCGCTTTAAGCGCGAGTGGCTGTCACCGGACGAAACAGGTCTGTATATGTCTCTTGTGCTGCGCCCTAATATCAGTAATCAGAATATGATTGTGTTTAATTTATTTATCTCCCTTGCAATCAACGAGGCGATTCAGGAGTCAACCGGACTTAAGAGCGGCATTAAATGGCCGAATGATATTTTTATTAACGAAAAAAAAGTGTGCGGATTTTTAACAGAAGTCATCAGTGCAGACAATATAGTGGAAACTATTGTTTGCGGTATCGGCATTAATATTAATCCGTCTGCTGTGACCGAAACGCTCGGTACTGCGACAACGATAACCGGTGAACTTAAAGACACAGAATTTGATGTGAATCATTTTACCGATGTGCTGTTTAAAAAAATAGAGTATTACTACGACAAGTTTTTAACTGAATCGTTCAGCTCGATTAAAGATCAATGGCTCAAACAGGCAATTATTTTTAACCGTGAACTGACAATTACAACTGTCAAAGAAAAGCTGAGAGGAAAAGCTCTCGACATTACTGATGAAGGGTACCTGGTAATACTGGACGGGGACCACAACATACATAAGGTAATCAGTGCCGATATTGAAATTTAACCTGGTGATATAATGTTAAATAAAACATTCGCAGTCGTCGATCTTGAAACGACTGGAAATAATTTAGAAAAAGATAATATCATTCAATTAAGTATTGTGTTCGTACGTAATTTTAAAATTACAGGACAGTACAATACTTTTTTAAGCGATGAAACAACTGTGTCACCGTTTATCCGCGAACTGACGAATATTTCTTCAGATATGCTGATCGGCACACCGAAATTTAAAGACGTTGCCGACGATATTAAAAACCAGCTGGAAGATGCGGTTTTCGTCGCGCATAACGTCGACTTTGATTTAACTTTTTTACAGTCTGCATTTAAAAAGGCAGGTCTGTCATATAGTCCATTACATACACTGGATACGGTCGAACTCGTCCGTATTTTTCTGCCGTCTGTTGCAGGATACCAGCTTCATTTGGTCGCAGAACATCTCGGTATTGAATTGTCCCAGGCCCACCGAGCGGATGAAGATGCGTATGCCACAGCTGAAGTGCTGATTTTTATCATCAAAAAAATGATTGGTACACACCGTGAAACGCTGATTAAAATCTATCACTTATCTAAATCAATGCGGACAAACTTAACCGATTTGATTTTTTCAATATTAAACAGATATACAGACGACAACGAAGAGCACATTATCAGTTTCAACCAGTTTTATATTAAAGAGTCAGAAGTCACTCATAAAAAAATTGACCCCGTCAGTGTACATGATCTTTATCATAAATATTTAATTATTACGGGCAATGAATACCGTGAAGATCAGTACCGGCTTGCATTATTAATTTATGATTCGCTGGTGGAAGAAAATTTCCATGCGATTGAAGCTTATACAGGACTCGGCAAAAGCGATGCATTTTTAATTGCGGCTCTCAGCTACTATTCTACTTATGACGGCCAGGTGGTCGTTTCGACATCGCGTAAAATACTACAGAACCAGCTGATTGAAGAGTCACTGATGCGTCTCAGAAAAGTCGTGTCATACGAGACGCCATTTGCGCTGTTAAAAGGCAGATTGAATTACATCGATTTAAACGCGTTTACTGCACTTCTCGGACTGGATGATACGAATCCCGAAATATGTTTCCTTAAAATGCGTATGCTCATCTGGCTGATTGAAACTGAGACGGGCGATTTGTCGGAAGTTAATTTACGAGGACCGGAGAAGTCGTATTATGAAACGATGCTGATTCAGGCAGGGGATAAGAAGCACCACTTTTACTTTAAGCGTGCATTATCAAACGCTAAAAAAGTGCCGATTATTGTTACTAATCATTACTTCTTAAATGACTGTCTGAACAATCTTGAAGGGATTCAGGCGCTCATTATCGATGAAGCCCATCAGCTAAAGCAGGCACTTGATATGAAAGAACGCAGAACGTTTAACTATCCTGAACTGAAGTTCTTTATCGGTCAAGTAGGGCTGATTAATCAGGACAGACTGCTCAGTCAATACAGTAAAACAAACAGTGCAGTATCTCTTTATCTTCTCGAAGATATTGTCGTTAATTTAAATAAAAATATTGATCTTCTGTTCCAGCAGGTCTCACGGAAGAAGCTCGATGAGGCGCTCCTGACATTGGACAGTCTCGTCAAATACACCGATATGTTTTTAAGTACAATACGGGGCACTGATAATTACCAGTCGCTGTATAACCATATGCACTATTTTGATGCATCGCTTAAAAACCTGCGCTATGCGCTCCAATATGATGATTATCATATTAAGAGCAGCAAGAACTTCCAGAAAACTGAAGTGACGATACGGACAGATGTGCTCGACACGCTTGCCGATGCGCTAAGGTCCATTCCGTGTCAGATTCTCTTGTCCGGCACCCTTGAAGTGCACGACAGCTTTAAGCATTTAAAATACTGGTTCGGCGATTATGACTTCAAGACGACAGTGATGAATAACACTGCAATGTACAAAGACATTAAGCTGTTTATCCCGAATGATATCAGCAGCTATGATCCGAAAGACGATAATTATATCGTTGATATTCTGGATTATATTGCTCTATATTTAAGCGAGACGAACTCGAAGCTTATCGTCATATTTTCAAATTATGAACTGCTCGATAAAGTATACAGTTTCACTGAAGACATCGAACTGTTCGATGAAATTCCGGTTCTCAAGCAGTCGCATAACTCGAATAACGAGAAACTGCTCAATCAGTATAATCAGCTGAGCCAGTGTCTCCTGCTCGGAACATATACATTTACCGAGGGTATTAATCTCGTCAGTGATAAAGATAAAACGCTGATGCTGACAAAACTGCCGTTTCCGGTACCGAAAGGCGACAGCTTCAGAGATTTTTATACGACAGATCTGCCGGAAGCCGTGATTCATTTCAGACAAATTATCGGCCGCGTTAAGCGCAGCAGTGAAGATAAAGGCGTCGTACTGTTATTCGACGACAGAATTATGACTAAACCGTATAAAAATGCATTTTTAAAATATTTCCCCGAAGAAAATGTTATTCATGACACGAGAGAAACTTTTAAAGCACTGCTTTTTGGTCTATAATAAGGAAAATATAATTGTTAGGAGACTGCAGCATGGAATTATCAAAAAAGGTAAAGTCGATTACACCCAGCCAAACGATAGAAATCACTAACACTGCAAGACAATTAAAAGCACAAGGTGTAGATGTTATAAGCCTGTCAGCCGGGGAGCCTGATTTTAACACTCCGGATGACATAATCGAAGCTGTATACGAAGCTGCAAAAGCAGGTCATACTAAATATACAGCGTCTGCAGGTCTTCCTGAATTAAGAGAAGCAATCGCAAAAAAAATGCAGCGCGACAATAATCTGACTTACAAACCGACCGAGGTTTACGTCGGCAACGGTGCTAAACAAGTCCTGTACAACATCTTTTTAGCGACACTGAATGAAGGTGACGAAGTCATCGTGCCTTCACCTTACTGGGTCAGCTACACAGAACAGGTCAAAATGGTCGGCGGTGAGCCAGTCATCGCAGCTACTTCAGAAGAGAATCATTTTAAATTAACACCGAAACTCTTAAAAGCGCATATTACTGAAAAAACGAAAATGCTTGTGTTAAATACTCCGAATAACCCGACAGGCACGGTTTATTCAAAAGATGAACTTCAGGCTCTTGCTGATGTTCTTGCAGAAACAGATATTATTATCGTCGTCGATGAAATTTACGAAGTGCTTACATATGGTGAGCCGCAGGTATCCATCGCATCATTAAATGATAAAATTAAGGCGCAGACGATTATCGTTAACGGCGTCAGCAAGTCGCATTCAATGACAGGCTGGAGAGTCGGCTATGCTTGCGGTGATGCTGAGTTAATCTCTGCTCTTTCATCACTGACATCACAGTCTACGACAAGTGTTGCAGAACCGGCACAATACGGTGCGATCGCAGCATATAATATGAATCCGGAAAATACGGAAGCTTACAGAGCTATATTTGAACGCCGCCGCGACAATGCATATGCACAGATTCAAACATTACCAAATGTGACATGCATTAAACCGGACGGAGCGTTTTATCTTTTCCCTCATATGCAAAAGTGCGCAGAAGCATGCGGTTATGAAACTGTAAATGATTTCGTAAAAGATATTCTCCGTGAAAAATATGTTGCATTTGTTCCCGGTTCAGGCTTCGGCACACCGGAATATGCAAGAATCAGCTACTCGCTGAATGAAGAAACATTTAATGAAGCAATTGCACGTATTAAAGATTTTATTGTAGAAAAAACTCAACTCTAAGGATGTATTAAGTTATGAAAATCACTATTAATCAGGCACCACAATATGTAGGGCAGGAAGTCACTATCGGCGGCTGGCTGCTGCAAAAACGCGGCAGCGGAAAACTTCAGTTTCTGCAGCTCCGTGATGGTACCGGCTTTATGCAGGGTGTCGTTGTTAAAGCTAATGATGAGGCATTATTTGACACAGCTAAAGGCTTAAACCAGGAAACGTCAATGTACGTTACAGGAATGATTAAAGAAGACGAACGTTCTTCTTTCGGCTACGAAATGGAAGTTTCAGGCATTGAAATTATTCAAAGTGCTGAAGGTTACCCGATTACACCGAAAGAACACGGTCCTGAATTTTTACTGGATAACAGACATTTATGGTTACGTTCAAGAAAACAGCATGCTGTAATGAACATCAGAAACCAGATTATTAAGAGTACTTATGACTTTTATTTCGACAATGGCTTTAAGAAAATTGACTCGCCAATTTTAACGAGCAGTTCTCCTGAAGGTACGACGGAATTATTCCATACTAAATACTTCGATGAAGATGCTTACTTATCACAGAGTGGCCAGCTATATGCTGAAGCAGCTGCAATGGCACACGGTAAAGTATTTACTTTCGGTCCGACATTCCGTGCTGAAAAGTCTAAAACACGACGTCACCTAATCGAGTTCTGGATGATTGAGCCGGAAATGGCATTTTACAATCACGAAGACAGCTTAGTAGTACAGGAACAGTACGTTCAGTATCTTGCTGAAAAAGTACTTGAAAACTGTAAACTTGATTTGGAAGCACTTGACCGTGATACGTCAGCTTTAGAAAAAATTAAAGCACCGTTTCCGCGTATTTCATACACGGATGCAATCGAGCTTCTCCATGAAAAAGGATTCGATGATATCGAGTGGGGTGACGACTTCGGTTCGCCGCATGAAACTGAAATCGCGAACAGCTTTGATCAGCCGGTCTTTATCGTAAACTATCCGAAAGAAATTAAATCATTCTACATGAGCACGAATCCGGAAGATCCGCGTACAGTGCTGTGTGCCGATTTAATCGCGCCTGAAGGGTACGGAGAGATTATCGGGGGCAGTGAGCGTATTTCTGACTACGATGAGCTTAAAGAGCGTATTGTGGAATCGGGACTTAACGTCGATGCTTACGAATGGTATTTGGATTTACGCAAATACGGCAGTGTGCCGCATTCAGGGTTCGGACTTGGTCTGGAACGCGCGGTTGCATGGTTCTCAGGCGTGCAGCACGTGAGAGAAACTGCACCGTTCCCAAGATTATTAAATCGTTTATACCCATAAAATCAATGGAGATGTTAGGTTCCCTAATGTCTCCATTCTGTTGTTGGAGGGGAAATATATGGTTAACGATTATTTGAAATATATTACAATTCCAGTCAGTAAAATACTGCTGGATAATTACGCTAAAATTGGCCTCGATGAAAGAGGCGTCATTATATTAATTAAGCTGCTCGAACGTCACCGTACGTACAATACACCACTCGATTTCAGCGAGCTGTTAAGCGGGACGACATTAAACGAGAGCGAACTTACGCATATTATTCAAACATTGATAAAAGAACGTCTGCTGGAGCTGGATACGCACCAGATTGATGGTAAATATACAGAAACATACAACTTTGAGCCGCTTTATTCGAAGCTCGAAGACTTTATCATGCTGGAAGAAAAAGCACCTAAAAAAGATGATACGACGCTTAGAGAACTATTTGAATACATCGAACAACTGTACGGCAGAACGATCAGTCCGAATGAATATGAACGACTAAACAGCTGGATGAACGATTCGAACTATCAGCCGGAAGCTATACAGGACGCGGTCGATATTGCATATAAAAGTAATATTACGTCGCTGCAGTACGTCGAGCGTATTTTAAGCAGCACGTCGAATAGTGAGCCGGTGAAAGGGACAGGACTCCCTGTCATATCATGGCTGGATGGAGGTAGCCGACTTGACAACAAGTAAGAAAAAAACGATGGAATTTATCGATGTCATCGCAGAGATGTTTCCGGACGCAGAGGCAGAGTTGGATTATACCAACTCATTTGAACTCACAATTGCCGTGCTGTTAAGCGCACAGACGACAGATATCGGGGTAAACAGAGTGACTGACGGTTTGTTTAAACGATTTAAAACGCCGGAAGACTACCTCGAAGTGGATGTTACTGAAATAGAACAATACATTAAAACAATCGGTTTATACCGGACAAAAGCTAAAAATATTCAGAAATTATGCCGTGATTTAATCGATAAATATAACGGGGAAATCCCTGGGAATTATGACGATTTAGTATCGCTGGCCGGAGTAGGCCGCAAGACTGCAAACGTCGTGTTATCCGTGGCGTTCGATACACCGAGAATCGCCGTCGACACACACGTCGAACGTATTTCAAAACGCCTCGGTATTGCACGCTATAAAGACTCACCGCTGCAGGTCGAAGAAACACTGATGCGTAAAATCCCGGCTGAACGCTGGAGCAAAACACACCATCAGTTAATATTTTTTGGACGCTATCACTGCTTAGCACGCAATCCTAAATGTCACGAATGTCCACTGCTGGCAGAATGCAGGGAAGGGCAGAAACGCTTGAAAAAAGGATTAGTTAAAGTTTAATGATTAGAGCCGCATCTCCTTTGAGGAGGTGCGGTTTTTTTATTTTGAGTGACATTGTAAAATATACATAGTCACTCAAATTGATTTTAATGACTATGTGGTCAGATAAACGCCATTTTCTTCAGTTTTAATGTTAATAAGACGCGTGGATGAGCAGGATTACTTCAGAATAGACAGTCCTGCTCATAACTTGTATGAAAATGAGCAAGGTCAGCTTTAAAAAGACCATCCTGCTCATAAAAGGTGATAACTCTGTGTAAATCTTATGACATATCACCAAAATACATCAATTTGGTGATAACTTCATAAAAATTCCCTGACTTATCACCAAAAACTGCTGATTTGATCATAACTCTATAAAAATCTGGCTCCTTATCACCAAAACAAATCAATACGGTGATAAACTGCTCTAAAAATAGCGACATATCACCACATACGAGTTATCCAAACGATGAACACCCTTATTAATGTCCATCAGCAGCAAAGTCCTTCACACAAATTAAAAAAACACCTCCAATCATTTAAGATTAGAGGTGTTCAATATTATTAAGGTGTATCTTCTTCAGCGTCAGCCGCTTCTTCTTCAGCTTTTTCTGCGTCTTCCGTAGTGCCGCTTGGTTCGGTTGTCGCGTCTTCTTCTGCCGAGGACGCGTCTTCTTCTGCCGAGGACGCGTCTTCTTTCGGTGCAGGGTCTTCTTCTTCGCTGCCGCTTTCTGGTTCAGCGACTTCCGCGTCGTCCGGCAGTTCACTGTCCGGTACGTCGCCCTGTGTTTCTATTTCACCGTCTTCGTTATATTCCCAGCTCCATGTGCCGCCTGTACTGCCGCCGCTGTTACTATTACTATTGTTGTTACTGTCACTGTTGCTGCTGTTATTACTGCTATTGTTTTTGCTGCCGCCGCCATTCCAGAATCCGCCGCCGGCTACTCCGAATTCATTACCGTTAATCTG
>JBQDHL010000041.1:0-13946 GCA_052093725.1 Jeotgalicoccus sp.
CTATACCTTGTTTTTTAACTTTGTCATCTAATTTTTTTACATCAATTTTATATTTTTTTCTTTCAAGTATGTATAAGATTAAAAGTATAATTATAAGTAACGTTAAAAATGTAATTGTAATTACCACATAAATTTACCTCCATCATTTATGATTAAATCCTCCTATAGCTAGCATAGGAGGATTACATTCTAAATATTCTTCAACGAGATTATGGGTACTACTCCCACTCTATAGTTGCTGGTGGCTTGCTCGTCACATCATATACTACGCGGTTGATGTGTTTTGTTTCATTTACAAGACGTTTAGAGATTTTCTCCATAACGTCCCAATCAATTCTCGCGAAGTTACTCGTCATTCCGTCCACACTTGTTACGGCTCTGATACCGATTGTATAGTCATACGTTCTGTAGTCGCCTGTAACTCCGACTGAGCGGATGTTCGGCAGTACTGTGAAGTATTGCCAGATATCTCTTTCAAGTCCGGCTTTTTGAATTTCATCTCTTAAAATCCAATCGCTTTCTCTAACAATTTCTAATTTCTCTTCAGTAATTTCACCTAACACACGGATTCCAAGTCCTGGACCTGGGAATGGCTGTCTCCATACTAAATGTTCAGCAATTCCAAGTTCGATTCCGAGTTCACGTACTTCATCTTTAAAGAGTGTATTTAATGGTTCTAACAGCTGGAACTGCATGTCTTCAGGCAGTCCGCCCACGTTGTGGTGTGATTTAATTGTCGTTGCAGTTTCTGTACCTGATTCGATAATGTCAGTATACAGCGTACCTTGTGCAAGGTAATCGATGCCTTCAAGTTTAGATGCTTCATCATCGAATACGTAAATAAATTCGTTCCCGATGATTTTACGTTTCTGTTCAGGATCTGAGACACCTTTAAGTTTAGACATGAAACGTTCTTTCGCATCTACTTTAATGATGTTCATGTTGAAACCTTCACCAAACTGCTCCATAACCATATCCGCTTCACCTTTACGTAAGAGTCCGTGGTCAACGAATATACATGTCAGCTTATCACCGATTGCTCTGTGCATTAATACCGCAGTAACCGACGAATCTACCCCGCCGCTCATTGCACATAATACTTGTTTGTCGCCGACTGTTTCACGGATTTTATCGATTTCTATCTCTATAAAGTTCTCCATCGTCCATTCGCCTGTACAATCACAAATATCTCTAATAAATGTTTTCAGGAACTGTCTGCCATTTGCAGTGTCTCTTGATTCCGGATGGAACTGTACACCGTAAAATGGTTTTTCATCGTGTTTAACTGCTGCATTCGAGCATAATGCTGTTTCGGCGATTACTGAGAAACCTTCACCCAGTTTTGTTACTCTGTCACCGTGGCTCATCAATACTGATTCAACCTTATCCCAGCCGGCAAAAATGTCAATTTCATTGTTAAGATTCATTTCAGTCACACCGGATTCTTTTTGATCCGAGTTTACCACTTCTCCGCCGTTCAGATGCATCATCAGCTGCATACCGTAGCAGATACCAAGTACAGGTACTCCTAGGTCAAAAACCGCAGGATCTACTGTAAATGCATTTTCTGCATATACAGAACGCGGTCCGCCTGACAGAATAATTCCTTTTGGTTCGAGTTCTTTAATTTCTTCGATTGTGATACTCGGATTATGCAGCTCACTGTACACGCCAAGTTCACGAATACGGCGTGTAATTAACTGGTTATACTGACTGCCGTAATCAATTACTAAAATAAGTTCCTGCTCTTTAGCCATTTCCATGAAAGAATTACTCCTTATATACTGTAGTTTGGTGCTTCTTTTGTAACCTGAACGTTGTGCGGGTGACTTTCAATCAGACCTGCACCTGTAATTTTAACGAATTGTGCCTCTTCTCTTAATGCTTTAAGATCCTGACTTCCTGTATAGCCCATACCTGAACGCAGTCCGCCCAACAGCTGATAAACTGTTTCTGATAGAGGTCCTTTATATTCCGTACGTCCTTCAATACCTTCCGGAACGAATTTCTTCGCTTCAGTGTCTTCCTGGAAGTAACGGTCTTTAGACCCCTGCTCCATTGCACCGAGTGAACCCATACCGCGGTATGTTTTGTAACGGCGTCCCTGGAACATTTCAGTTTCTCCCGGAGATTCTGCAGTACCAGCTAGGAGACTGCCGAGCATTACAGCATTCCCGCCTGCAGCTAGTGCTTTTACGATATCTCCTGACAGTTTAATTCCGCCGTCTGCAATAATCGATTTACCGTGTTTACGTGCTTCCGTTGCTGAATCATATACTGCCGTAACCTGTGGAACACCAACACCTGTAACAACACGTGTTGTACAGATTGAACCTGGACCGATACCGACTTTTACGACATCTACGCCCGCTTCAATTAATGCGCGTGTGCCTTCAGCTGTAGCAACGTTACCTGCGATTAAAGTCGTATCCGGGAACTTGCTGCGGATATCTTTAATTGCATCAAGTACACCTTGTGAGTGCCCGTGTGCAGTATCGATAACAAGTGCGTCTGCACCGCCTGCGATTAATTCTTCTGCACGTTTTTCTGTTTCTTTTGCAATACCAATCGCCGCCGCAACAAGAAGTCTTCCTTGATCATCTTTTGCAGCATTAGGGAATTCGATAACTTTTTCAATATCTTTGATCGTAATTAACCCTTGAAGTACGTTGTTATCATCTACTAACGGTAATTTTTCAATGCGGTGTTTTTGTAAAATACGTCCGGCATCTTCCAATTTGGTACCGACTGGTGCAGTAATCAGATTATCTTTTGTCATAACCTCGTCGATTGTCATTGAGAAGTTTTCGATAAAACGCATATCTCTGTTTGTAATAATACCGATCAGTTTTTTCTCTTCCGGATTATTAACGATAGGAACTCCCGAAATTCTGTATTTGCTCATCAGATGTTCTGCTGCAAATACCTGCTCTTCTTTTGTCAGGAAGAACGGGTCTTTAATGACACCATTTTCCGAACGTTTAACTTTCTCTACTTCATCACGTTGACGTTCGATAGACATGTTCTTATGAATAACTCCAAGGCCGCCCTGGCGTGCTACTGCAATCGCCATTTGAGATTCAGTGACTGTATCCATTCCCGCACTGATTAAAGGAATGTTTAATTTCAGATTCGGTGCCAGTTCGACACTTAAATCAACCTCTTTAGGTAATACTGCTGAATGAGCCGGCAGAAGTAATACATCATCAAATGTAAGTCCTTCTTTTTTAAACTTATCTTCCCACATAAAAAACTGCCTCCTGGTTATAATAATTTGTCGTATGCTGCATCTGGTATAAAATATTAATTTCCCTATTATAACAAAATACGAACTGTCACACAATAAAGCGAACTTAATAAATATGTCTTATTATAAAACACTATCGAAAGATATGAAAGGCACTCTTAATGTTCGGAATTTTATGAATTCAATGTAGGTGCAAAAGTTTGAGAAATTATCCCGGGGGAATAGATAAATAACAAATATTTATTTAGAGGTGAATATAATGCAATACATTGAAAAGTATACTTCATTGGATGACATTTTAGGAAGAATTGACTTGTTAAAACAGGAAGAAAACTATTATGAAGAAGATTTTAATATTTTAGGTCTCGCAGATCTCGAACCTGACTGGACTGACTATATGGGTTGTACGTACAACCCTCATTCAAACAGTTTATCTTTTAAAGATTTTTTCACTCAGAATGTCAAAGCGGAAGATTTTCTGCATTCTTCAGGACTCAGTCCTGACCTTGTCAGTACACATCTGAAAACACTCGAGGACGGAAAGTTCCTGCTTGCTTTTAATGATAAATCTTTAAATCGTGAAGTTAATCGCAACAGTGTTGAATCAGAAATAGAAAAAGGACCGGTCGATAATTTATAATTATCGCCGGTTCTTTTCTATAATAAAAATTTAATCTGCTGCTCGCGACGAATGCAAATGTCCATTATCATCTCTTTAGTCAAATATAAATTTCTTTTATACCGTTCGTATTTCAACATCATTTCACGGTAATGACTTAATGTTAAGGGTAGCGCTTCTTTAAAAATCGGCACACGGTACTTATTTGTTCTTATTAGAAATATGTAATAAGACAAATGTGCGGATAGTGATTCCTCAAACCCGCAAAACTTCGTGTAGCATTCGAAAACTGCATCATTTGCGTCAGATTCCGGCAGTATCGACAGTGAAACAGAAATATGATCGAACATTTCCATTAAAAACATGACTTCAATCGAAACCTCAGCGGATACTGTTTCGCCGGTTACTCCGATAAAATCCAGCACTTCATAATAATTCAGCGCAATCCCCTGCCTCACGATGTCCAAACAATAATGGCAGTAATCGATGTAATCATTATCCGTACTTCTTTGCTGCATACTTTCCAATGAACTGATCAGCTGAATTTTCCCTGCTGTACTGATAAAATCCAGGCTGTCAGATGGCATGATGCTGCTCATTTAAAATACAAATAATAAACAGTCGTGTTTATTATGCTGAGGAAAAACTTCAGCATCGGCTGCCGTATTTGAAAAAAATAAAAGCGCGATTAAACCGAGTGACATGAGGAACTTTTTAAATATACTTTTCATGTATCATAACCTACTTTTTATAATTTTCTCTGTGTTCGTTTTTATGTATCAGAGTATTTTTATTATAATGAATCTACTTGTTAGATAACTAACTAAATCCTCGTCATTTCCCATATATGATAAATTGTTTGTGTTTCCCAAACAATTTGAATTTATTTCAGTTCATCATGCGCTCCTTTTTCTATACGTTCAATTTTTTCGAGCAGGAATGTCGATTCATTCCGCCTCAACAGACATTTTGCTCTTTCTGCATAAAGTAGTATTTTACTATACTCTTTTGTACTGGCGTATCCTCTCATAAGATTAATGTAGAGCTTCACAGCTGTCCGGTAATATACTTTATCCGTATTTATGCTGTAAATCTGTACAGCTTTAATATAATAATTCAGACCGCCGCTGCCATCACCGTAAAGTACATTGCCTTTTGCCATATACAAACCAGCTTTTAAATATTCCAGTGAACTTTTATCTTCAATTCGCTTAAGCGCTTTGTCGAGACACTTAAGCGCTTCATCAAAATTATTCTGCTGCTTAAATAAAATCGCCCGGTGCCAGTCATAATACACAGACAGTTTATTGTTGCTCCGCCATTCATGCACTGTTAATTTATTCAGGGCACCTTCTATTAACTCCAATTTGGAATGTTCTCTGATTAAGTCGAGCTCTTTTGTTATTTTCATATCCACTGCCGGAGTCACTCTGATGATTACATCTTCAAGTGTTAAGTCCAGCACTGTCATTACTTTTACAACATAAATAAAACGAACATTCTCCCCTTTTTCCAATCGGCTAATTGTCGACACTGAAACCCCTGTTTTCAGTGACAATGACGTTTGAGACACGCCGTATTCTCTACGGCGAGATATAATTGCTGAGTTGTTTATCTGCATAGCCTTCCCCCTTTTATTTACAATATATAGGAAATTAGAAATATCTGTCAATAAGGAATATTATTTAGAGTTTCACAAAACTGATTTAGGGTATATTTATGATAAAAGAACGTGATGGAGGATTGAATATGACAACAATTGAAATTTACTCAAATACCAGTGAACTCAGTGATAAAATTTACGAACTGCGTGCAGAAGGCGTGAAGGATTCCAATATGACAGTCGTTGCCAAAGACCGTTTTAAAGCAACGTTTCTAAGATATACGCGTGTGCCTTTTAAAAAGGCGGACGGCACGATGTGGGATAAAGTTGCTGCGAAGTTTTTAGATGAAAACTCAAAAGAACGCGTCGCACAGCAATTGAATTTAACCGGTGAAGACCATTCAAAATTCAGAGAAGCAATCGACAGCGGGAAAGTTTTACTGCTTGTGCGGACGGAAGAAGAAAAAGTGAAACAGGACGAAGACGCTGCAGGTCATCCTGAAACACAGGACGAGACAATGAGAGCTGCAGAAGTACAACCGAATCATCCGCTGCAGATTGAACATGATGAGACAGCTCCGAAAGCTAAAGCGAAGAAAAAACACGACAGCTATATGGATGCTGCAGAGATTATTCACGAAGACGGCAACAGACGCACCGTTGAACTTGAAGGTAAATCATTTACGATTGTTAATATGAAAGAAGAACTGTCGGACACAGACGACAGCAAATAAAATTAAAATAACCTCCGGAATGGAGGTTATTTTTGGTTATACGCTTTTTCAAGCTTCTCAATATTAAATTTTTTCATTTTAAGAAATGCTTTTGTTACGCGTGCAAGCTGTTCAGGTGTCCCATGTTCAAACATATCGTCCATAACTTTCGGAACAATCTGCCAGGAAACTCCATACTTATCTTTCAGCCAGCCGCACTCTTCCGCTTCCGGCACCGCTGATAACTTTTTCCAGTATTTATCAATTTCTTTCTGATCTTCACACTTAACGAGCAGTGAAATACCTTCTGAGAAATTAAAATCATGCTTATGGCCGCTGTCTTTAAATGCAAAACGTTTTTTAGCCAGCTTCGCTTCCCCGTGCATCACCATATCTTCGGTATCAGGTTCCATTCCCGGAGGGAAATTGACCGACGCAAGATGCTCGCTCTTTTTAAATGTGTCGACGTAAAGCTTCATTGCTTCTTTCGCTTTGCCTTTACTGTCATTCGCAAACATTAACGACGGCACAATATGATTTTTTCCACTACGGTGTTCGTGAAGCCACAGCTGCCACGACGTACCGTACTTATCCTGCACCCAGGCATATTTGTCGTTAAACGGATACTTGTCGAGCGGCATTAAAATCTGTCCGTCTATCTTCAGCTCTTTGTATAGTTTATCTATCAGTTCTTCATTTTCTTTATCTATCTGCACGATAAAAGAAATCGACGGATTCTTTATAGCATACGGTCCGGCACTGATTGCCATAAACTCATAGCCCATCAATTTAAACACCATCTGCGTCGCATCACCCGACGGCGTATCAGCAAATGTATCTTTTGCATTAATTTCAGAATCCGGAAAGATTGAAGTATACCATTCGACGGCTGCTTCAGCTTCTGTATCAAACCATAAATGCGGAACAATCTTTTGATATTTCACACTGCCATCTCCTTTAAATTTAATCCATTATTCACGTACATTATAACTTAATTACAATGATACCAATAATGTTATGACAGAAGTGATTCATCCGCTTTTGAAAAACGGATGAGCTTAAATGGAGAAATATCGTGCGCTGTCGTCCCGTCAACTGATAAATCAGACAGAATCGAACCAATTGCACTGGCGAACTTAAATCCGTGTCCTGAAAAACCGCCAGCCAAGATAATATTAGGGTTTTCAGGATGCACATCGATAATGAAATCATCATCCGGCGTCCGGGAGAACATACAGACTTTCCCAGCCATCAGCTCGCCCGCAGCCTGCGGCATATAACGCTCAAGGAACGCTCGATCATCATTTTCATCCTGCTCATATGCACCGTATTCACGATTCAGTTCATCAGGATCACAATTGATATCGTTATCCATACTGCCGAGCTTCAGACCGTAATCATCAAAATTCGGGAAACCGTAATAGAGCCCGTGATCTTTCGTATCGAATATGTAACACGGGAAATCATTGCCGTAAAGATTCCTTTCATGCGGTTTAAACCAGCTGATTGTTTTACGTACCGGCTGAATTTTTAAATCAAGGTCAGGCAGCAGTTTCGGCAGCCAAGCCCCTGCTGTGACAATGACTTTCTCTCCGTGATAGATTCCCTTATCAGTTTTAACAGTGATAAAATTCTCTTCCTGTTCAACAGACACAACCGCTTCATTCTCGTGAACCTCAGCACCGTACTTAATCGCTTCATCCTTATAAGCCGTCAGGCAATCCTCACTGAATAAAAATCCGGCACTCGGGTCAAAACAGCCGATATAATCATCCGGAATATCGAGACCGCGCCATTTATCCGTCAATTCACCAGCAGACATTACTTTGTATGGAATGTTATTGGAAATCGCACTTTCAATAGCCACTTCAACAAACTTAGAGTCCGGATATCCGATAGTAATTGCACCAGTCTTCCTGTACAGTTCTCTCCCGACAGCGGTCTCAAGCTCACCCCATAACTTCAACGACTCCATCGCAAGAGGCACGTAACTGCTGCCGTGGCCGTAACTCAATCTGAGCATCCTCGTCATACCGTGATGACTCCCCATCTGATTCGGAATCTCATACTTATCCAGCACCAGTACGCGCGCACCCTGTTTCGCTCTGAAATAAGCAGCAGCAATACCCATCGAGCCGCCACCAGCAACAATTACATCATACATACCAATACGCCCCTTTTTTATATTTTTCGTAATGCTGTGAGGTTATGTTTACCAGATAGTAGCATTTATCTATACAAAATGAAAGAATATTCAGTATTAATAAAATTAATGATTTAATTGCAGAAAGTTTTGAGCTGACAGCATAATATTGTAAAAATAAAAACTCCTGATATCAAAGATATCAGGAGTTCAGTACTTTCTTACTGTTCTTCTTTAACGTATGGTAATAATGCCATGTGACGTGAACGTTTGATAGCACCAGTTAACTGACGCTGATACTTCGCTGAAGTACCTGTTACACGTCTAGGAAGAATTTTCCCACGTTCAGAAATGAACTTTTTAAGAAGTTCTACTTCTTTGTAGTCGATATGCGTAATACCGTTTGCTGTGAAATAACAAACTTTTTTACGACGTTTACCGCCTCTTCTTGGACCTGCCATAGTAAGCCCTCCTCTACAGATTAGTTAATTCGACTGTGTGGATCGAATTGTATAATCCATAACTTAGTTATTTACTAAACGTGTGTTTTATAATGTGTGTATGTGCACGATATATATTACAACTTTTGTGGTAAAAAGTCAATTATTGATTTTGCGAACTCTTCTTACTTGTGATAAACATCACAACATAGACTAATATAATCACGACTATCAGAGCTATAAGTGAGATAGTAATATAGCTCTCACTCTGCGGCCCGCCTTCAGCAAATATCTGCGCAATGATTTCCGGTGCAGCTAGTGCAAATGCAAGGAATGCGAAAAACCATTGTTTCATAATGAGCGATCCAATAACTATTGTTGCGAGCAGGATAAATCCAATTGTAATATTTACGCCGCTACTTAGTTCGAAAAATCTGACCAGCGGGTAATTACGAACAAGGAACAAACTCCCAACTAATATCCCCATATATAACATACTGAATAGCCCACTGAATACATATCCTTTGATATCAAGTTTTTCTGTTCTGATACTGCCATAATTTATAACAATTTTTCTAAATACAGCATAGAAAGTCAGTGGTCCCAGTACAATAATTGCTAAATAATATAACATATTGCTCAGTGTCCATTCGAACGTTCCTGCAATCAATGTCGGTATCGTCAGAATTCCTGCAAGGTATATAGTAAACAATGTAATATATCGTTTCAAATGATTTTCTTTCGGCATCTCCCCGGAAATATTTTTAAGGTACTCCTTCACCGAACCGCCGGTAATACTGTCGACTGATTTCCCATCCTGTTCTGCCTGAATTAAATGGTCTTCAAGTTCTGCTTCCATATCATCAATCGCTTCATCCTGTTTGCCATGCACCATCATTTCAACTCTAAATTCTGTTAAAAATCTTTCAGCTTCTTTACTTAACATATTAGTCACCTCTTACCAGGCTGTTCATGCCTGAGTTTAGTTTCTCCCATTTATCTTTAAACACTTTCAATTCTTTTTTGCCTGTTTCACTGATGGAATAATATTTCCTTTTTGGTCCGCCGCTATCCGACTTAACCATCCTCGTATTCACGTATCCTTTTTTACTCAATCTGAGCAATACAGGATAAATGCTGCCTTCACTTATATCCGGAAAATTATGGCCTTCAAGTTTCTTCGTAATTTCATAACCGTACGTCTCGCCTTGGGAAATGAGCCCCAAAATCGCCCCGTCCAGCAAACCCTTCATTATCTGATCACTGACTGACATTTCCGGCCTCCTAATCTAACTATGTTGCATTGACAGATAGTTAGCTTTTTAAAAAGACAGCCGTTTTATTGACTATCTTGTAATATAAGATACTACACTCTATTTGTTCCGTCAACTACCTTACATAAAAAGATAGTTGTTTTTATTTTTAGGATGCCTTCACGGACTTCATGAATGGTTCCGAAGCAAAATTCCTGTCCATAACAACAAAAAGCCGGCTCCACCGAGCCGGTGCTCAACACAATATTTAATTTGTTGATTTTGTTCTTATAAACAGCAGCATAATAAACGAAATAATAATTATCGTTATGACCCACAGCCATGCGAGTTTCATATTACCCGACTGCAGGGCTACATAGATAGCCGTTGGCAGTGTTTGCGTGCGTCCGGGTATATTTCCTGCGATCATCAGCGTGGCTCCGAATTCACCAAGTGCACGGGCGAAGCTCAGTATTGCTCCCGTCATCAGCGGTACGGATGCCAGCGGCAGCGTGATTTTCATGAATACCTGTAAATTACTCGCACCGTCGACTCGCGCTGCGTCTTCAATATCTTTATCGATACTTAAAAATCCAGTTTTCGCCGCCTGGTACATCAGTGGAAATGATACAACCGTACTTGCAAGTACTGCTGCGTACCAAGTGAAAATGATCGACTGGCTGAATATCCATTCAACGATATTGCCGGCAAAACCATTACTGCCGAATATCACAATAAGAATAAAACCGACAACTGTTGGCGGCAGTACCATCGGCAGCATAATTATTGTCTCTAGAATAATTTTTCCTTTAAAGTGTTTCCGCGTCATAAAGTGAGCCATCATTGTTCCGAAGATAAACGATAATATCAGTGCAATAAATGCGACTCTCAGCGACAGAAGAACCGGTGTCAGAAATTCTTCTGCTGTTATCCCGTAATTATTCACGGGTAAAACCGTAGTCTTCAAATATTTTTAAAGCTGCTTCTGTCTGGAGGAATTCATAGAATGTTTCTGTCGCTTCAGTATTTTTTGAGTCGTTAATCAGTCCGACAGGATAGACTATCGCCTCATGTGTTCCTTCAGGAGCTGCTTCTACAATCTCTACCGAATTACTCGTTAACGCATCCGTTCTGTACACCAGTCCTGCATCAACTTCACCGCGTTCCACGTAAGTTAACACAGCACGAACGTCTTCTGCATATACGAGTAATGGATCAATTTCTTCAGTAATATCCATCGCTTCAAATGTTTCGACTGCATATTTTCCGGCCGGCACAGATTGCGGTGTTCCGACTGCAACTTGAGAAGCATCTGTAATATTATTAAATGATGTGACCGTCTGATTGTCAGTCGGAGTCACAAGCACTAATTCATTCTGCAGCAAATTAACCGAGGTTTCTTCGGAAATACTGCCGTTGTCAATCAGTGCATCGAAATCACTTTCTGAGGCTGAGAAGAAAATATCTGCGGGTGCACCCTGTGAAATTTGCTGCTGAAGTGCACCGGAGCCGCCAAAGTTAAAGTCCACTTTGATTTCCGGATGCGTATCATGAAAGACATCCGCTGTTTCCTCTAGTGCATCTGTCAGACTCGCTGCTGCAGATACTGTCAGTGTTACAGTTTCTCCTGCTTCTTCTGTCTCATCGCCACTGCACGCCGAAAGAGTAATCAGTGTGGTCAATGAAAACAGCAGTACAGCCAGTTTCGTTTTATTAAGGTAATTCATTTGGATTGTCCTCTCAAAAACCATATTTAAATCAATATTAGCCTTTAATTTTATAAAAGTAAATTCATTAAAAAAGCAGAACCCTTAATGATAAAGGTTCTGCCTGAATGTTATATGTTAAACAATATAGCCGTAATTCGTAAAGATTTCCAGCGCTTCTTCTGATTGTAAATAATCATAGAAAATATCCGCTGCACTCCCGTCGTCAACACTGTTAGATAAGCCCAGTCCGTAAACGAAAGGCTCCAGTATTGAACGCGGCGCACGTGAAATTATACGTACTCCGTCGTCTTCTGAAACATCTGTTCTAAGGAGGAATCCAGCATCCGAATCACCTTCTGCAATATCTTTAACAGCAGTTTCAGCATCTACTACTTTTTCGATGCTGTCGGGATTCATATTTCTTTCTTCTTCCTGAACAAGGAGCTCTTCAGCATATGTCCCAGACAAGGAATCTTCGGGATCGACAATTGTCAATGACGTATCCTCATTATTAAAAATATCATTGTATGTAGTGATATTTTCATTCTCGGAACCTGTAATAAGTACAAGTTCATTGATGAGCAGATACTTCGTCGCAAGCTGATTTAAAATACCCGCTTCAACGAGTGAATCATATCCTTCATCAGAGCTTGAGAAATAAATATCCATGTCCTCATCATTACCTTCGATTAAATCTTCAGTCAGTGTTTCTGTATGACCATATTGAACATCGACTTTAATACCTTCGTTATCCTTTTCAAAGAGGGTAATCAGTTCGTCCATTACGCCTTCAAGACTCTGCTCGGCAGTAATATACACAACGTCGTCCTCTTCTGAGACTGGCTCTTCTTCGACAGATTGATTTGCCTCTTCTGATGCATCTTCAGCTTCTTCCTCTGTACTCTCTTCGGTTTCCCGCGTTTCGTCACTTTCTGACTCGTTATCAGAGGATTCGTCATCATTACTACAAGCTGCTAAAATCACGCACAGCGATAGTAAAAGTGCCCATCCGAGGACATTTTTTCTAATCATTGCGATTTCGCTCCTACATAAAAGATTGTATACACTTCATTATAAACACTATGAACTAAAAACTACACCAATATATAATTATAAAGACGATAAAAATTGTTTATGTATTACGATATTTAAAAAATATAAAATAAAAACCCGAGATACGGTATCTCGGGTTTTTCACACATTTCACACACATTATTAAAACACACGATAACAAAGTTTGGATTGTTATATTTTATTTATTAAAATGGTAGATCATCATCGCTGATATCTACTGGACCTTTAGAGTTCGCAAATGGATTTTCCTCTACGTTATCCTGACGCTGCTGCTGGCTGCGCCCAGTTGATTGATTTCCAGTTGACTGGTTACCATTCGACTGATTGCCGCTGTATGCATTTTGGTAAGAGTCAGCAGAGTTATAATCATTTTTGTTTTGAGATTGATTACCGCTGCCTTTAGGCTCTAGGAACTGAACACTTTCACACACGACTTCAGTTACATATACTCTTTGCCCGTCTTTATTCTCGTAGTTACGAGTTTGAATTCTACCATCGATTCCTACTAAGCTGCCTTTTTTAACATACTGGTTAACGTTCTCTGCTTGTTTACGGAAAACAACACAGTTGATAAAATCAGCACCTCTTTCACCATTAGCACTGGTAAAAGGGCGGTTCACAGCTAAGTTGAAAGTAGCGACAGCAACATTGCTTTGACTGACTCTAAGCTCCGGGTCTCTTGTTAAGCGACCAACTAAAACTACACGGTTTAGCATGTAATCAACTCCACTCAATATTTAACTTATTTTTTATCTTCAGCTTGTTCGTCACGAACAACGATATGACGAATTATGTCATTGTTGATCTTCGCTAAGCGGTCAAACTCATCAGCAGCGGCACTGTCACCGTCATACTTAATGATTTGGTAATATCCATCTTTGAAATCTTGGATTTCGTAAGCTAGACGACGTTTACCCCACTCTTTAGATTCGACGATTTCCGCACCATTATTCGTAAGAACTTCATCAAAACGTTTAACTAACGTTGATTTAGCTTCTTCTTCAATATCCGGGCGGATTACATATAAAATTTCATATGATCTCATCTTCTACACCTCCTTATGGTCTTTGCGGCCGAAAACACTCGTTTTCAGCAAGGAATAATTTTCATTACTCACAATCAGAAATTATAGCAATAAAATCGTA